>CAJXQE010000147.1 GCA_913058215.1 uncultured Verrucomicrobiales bacterium | reverse complement strand
TACACTATCCTCTTCGTCGGCAGCGTCAGATGTGTATAAGAGACAGGAATTACTCTGAACCAGAGTTTCAAACCCACAGAAAACCTTGCCATCGCTCTCAGGTTTGGCTTCCATGATTTCCCCGGAATCGAGATGGCGATCGCAAACTTGCCAGAATTCTTCAGGTGTGGAAACTCGCCGGATATCGTGAGTGAATTCCCCCCCTGAAATGCCTGAGGCGATGTAGTTCATGAACTTCTTCATCCGCTGAACATGGCCCCGGTCATTGTATTTTTGTGCTGTATCTGCAACAGTCTCATAGAGTTCGGTGATGTAAACTTTAAGATCAATCAGAGTCGGCAGAAAAGGAGAGTGCCCTTCGAGAGATGCTCGGATTTGCCTGAAAATCCACGGATTACGGATGGCGCCGCGCCCGATCATCAGTCCGGAAGCGCCGGTTTTCTCTTTCATTGAAAGGGCGGATTGAACGCAGACCATGCTTCCGTTTGCGGTCACAGGATACGGAAGGCTTTCAACAGCCCGTTTGATTTCTTCTGTGTGAACATCGCTTCGATAGCGTTCGCGGACGGTTCGCCCGTGAATAGCGAGGCCGTCAATGGGCAGATTGGCGAACAATTCAAGAAGCTCATCAAATTCGTTCTCGTTTTCGAAGCCTACCCGGGTCTTCATCGTCAGTTTCCCCTGGACGACTGGTCTTAGGGTTTCGGCAATTTCCCGAATCAGAGGAAGATCGCGAAGCAATGCTCCTCCCGCCCTTTTTCCACAAACCTGAGGAGCGGGGCAGCCAAGATTCATGTCGATCCCTGCGCAATCCGCTTGGTCCTGAATCTCGATTGCGGTACGGGCCAGTTCAGCCGGATTGTTTCCAATCATTTGCGCAATGACTGGCTTCCCCGTGTGGCTGTCGGTGATTGATCGGAGAATTTCCCGTGAGGGATGGGAATCCGGATGAACACGAAAATACTCCGTTACATAGATATCCGGTCCGCCGCGGCGATGCATCACCTGCCAAAGCGGCAAAGTGGAGACATCCTGCATGGGTGCGAGGGAAAGAGTTGGAAGCTTCTGGCCCATTTACATTATTTGCGACAATGAACGCGAATATTCTGGAAATCCCTACCGGTATTCCAATACTTTTTGTGATGTTGAATGAAATTCGGTCCTTACAGCAGCTCAGCCAGGGAGTAGAATTCACCCTGATCTCGAAAAAGAAATCCTTTCTCCGGTATTTCTTATTAGAAAGCCATCAAACCACCGCTACCTTGCGCCCATGAGTATTGATTGGACTGGAAAGAACGTGATCATCACTGGCGGCGGCGGTGGGATGGGGCAGGCTGCAGCGAAAGTTTTCGCGGAAGCCGGAGCGAGAACTTTTGTCCTTGGGCGAACGCTGGATTCGCTAAATGAATCGGCGGCTCTTTCGGAAAACATTATTCCGATCGCTTGCGATGTGGCTGACAATGAAAGCATTGATAGCGCAATGGTCGAAATTTTAAAACACGGTGCGCCCGACGCGCTCATTCACACCGCCGGGATCAATACGGCGGATCGGTTTATGGGCCACGAAGATCCCGCGAGACTGGCCTCCGCAGAAACCTGGCAGAACGTGATGGACATCAATGTTCTCGGAGTCGTCAACATGATCCGGGCGGTAACCAAACCGATGTCCGACAATGGTGGAGGGAAAATTGTCGTGGTCTCTTCAACTGCAGGTCACGGATTCGACTCCTTTGCCGGCGTTCCCTACACCGCCAGCAAATGGGCTGTTCACGGATTGTTGTTCACCGCGCGGGCTCAGCTCAGTGCGCAGGGAATCGTCCTTTCCGAATATGCTCCCGGTGAGGCAAACACTCCCATCGTCGACAAACGCCCTGTCCTGCCAACGGAAGAACATCGGAACGGGATGATTCAAACCGAAGATTGCGGCGAAACTCTCTTTTTTATCGCCAATCAAGCTCACAACATGAGCGTGATTCAATTGCCGGCTTATCAGCCATTTGGCGGAATGCCTCCTGAAATTCCCGCGCCCTGGTTGGCTGGATTGGATATCGGGCAGAAAAGCTAGTGCTCGTTAAAATTACCGACAGTTTTCTCTTATTGCGGGAGTAGGAAGAGGGACACGAAATTGTCATTACCGAATCATGAAACGAATTACTTCTATTGCCTTTGCTCTGTTTGCTGCATTTTCTTTGCAGGCCGACGAAAGACCCAACATCGTCTGGATAATTCCCGACGACATGTCTGCAAACTTCGGCAGTTATGGGGAAACGGCCATCAAGACACCGAATGTCGACAAGTTGGTCGCCAGAGGGGTGAAATTTACGAATGCCTATGTAACAGCTCCGGTGTGCTCGACCTGTCGTTCGGCATTCATCACCGGAATGTATCAGACCAGTATCGGAGCGCATCACCACCGAAGCGGCCGCGGCGAGATGAAGATTGAGTTGCCGGAAAGTGTGAAACTCGTGCCTGAGATATTTCAAGAGGCCGGCTATCATACTTCCATCACAGGTTGGCCGGGGAAAAAGGGAAGGTTGGGTAAAGCCGACTACAATTTTGAATGGGATCAATCTGTCTATGACGGAGCCGACTGGTCGGACCGGAAAGAGGGGCAGCCTTTCTTTGCTCAGATCCAGACGCCGGGCGGAAAACTGCGGGGAAAAGATGAAGCAGGTTGGGAGAAAATGTCCAGCGAAGCGGAAAGAGTTCTCGGAAGTCGGACCTCGATAGAAGCAGTAAAGCTTCCGCCGTATTATCCGAACCATCCTGACATTGTTCGGGACTGGGCGGCCTACCTGGACTCTGTCAGAATGACCGACCACATGGTTGGCGAAGTCATTGCCCGCCTCGAAAAGGACGGCGTTCTCGAGAATACTATCGTCCTCTTCATGACCGATCACGGGATCAGCCACGGGCGTGGGAAGCAATTTATGTATGATGAAGGGCTCCACGTTCCCCTCGTGATTTCCGGCCCCGGAATCAAGGCGGGGACAGTTCGGGAGGATGTTGTTGAGCACATTGATATTTCTGCTCTTTCACTGGCCGCCGCCGGTATTGAGATTCCGAAAAACATGCATGCCCGCGACATTCTGGCAAAGAGTTACGAGCCGCGCGAAGCCGTTTTTGCTGCCCGCGACCGTTGTGATGAAACGGTCGATCACATGCGTTCGGTGCGGACAAATGAATTTAAATACATCCGCAATTTCCTGCCGAACCGGCCCTACCTTCAGCCCTGCGCTTACAAGGATGCCAAGTCCGTTCTAATCGCGTTACGCGAATGGAATGACGCTGGAAAACTGAACGAAGCTCAAGCTCTTCTTTTTCGTGAGGTTCGTCCTGAAGAAGAACTCTACGATGTGAATGCTGATCCGCACGAGATCAAGAATCTCGCGGACGATCCAAAGTTTGCCGACAAATTGAAAGAGCTGCGAGGCCGCCTCGATACCTGGATGGTGGAAACTGATGACAAAGGCAGGGTTTTGGAATCGTGGGAAATGTACGATAGCGACATGGCTCCCTATCTCCATAAATTCACAACGCCCGGAAGGGAAGATCCTGTCCAGCTCAAGATCATCGAGGACAATATTGCCCAGATGAAAAAGTGGGCGGCTGAAGGGAACTAGGCGTAGAGAAATCTTGTCGGGCGGGCGATTTTATCTAAGAATCGCATCCCCATGAAACGAAGACGATTTCTCCAAAAATCTGCTGTTGGAGTCGGCGCCCTTGCTCTCACGCGAGGATCGTCGACATCGGCTCAGGCTTTCGAAATTGATGGCACCCTCGTCGACGATTTTTCGCGGGCGGATTCTCTCTTTCACGGAGCAGAGTGGGAATCACTCAATCCCGGATACTGGAAAATTGAAGACGGCGCCCTGCGTCGGCGTTTGAAAAATTACGGCGATCGGGCACGGAGGACCGGATTTCCTTATCATTACGAGACCAATCAGAAACAGAAAATGTCGACGGACTATGATCCGTCCCTGCCCGCCGGGATTTTGTGGAGACGCGATTGGAAACTGGTAGGGAATTATCGGATCACGCTTCACGGCACTTTTCGCGGTGATATCCCGGAGGTTCCGGAAGGAGACAATTCCGAATGGAAAATGTATCAGTCCGGTTATGGCTTTTTTGGGATCGCCATCGGAGGGAAGAATCTCTTCGAGGGATACGGGAAAGAAAGGAATACGACCATTGTGGGATGGCGGGATAACGATCAATTGGCCGTCTTGCAGGAACCTCCCTACAACAAAAAGGCGAAACAGGAGATTAAGGCGGAAAGAGGAGCTGTGCAGGTGGCAGCGCCAGCGATGAAGCCCGATACTCCATTCACATTGACCCTCGAAGTGGGGGGGGATGAAAACGGTTGGGCAGAAGTCACGACAACCATTGAAACAGGAGGCGAAAAAGCAATCCTTGAGCGGAAGAAGATTATCCGAAAACAAACGGACGGGTACTTCGGTATCGCTGGACGCGGATTGATTGATTTTGAAATCAACGGAGTCGGGGTCGAAGCCGGTGAGAATAAGCCTTTCCAGACCGGGACCTCCGACTGCTGTGCGTGCTATCCACTCGGCGATACCTTGAAAAAAGTCGGTGATACGTGGCAGGTCAGGTTTGTCGGGGTTTTCGCTTCCGATGGGAAAAATGTCGAAATTCGAATTTCCGATCAGGAGAATCCAGACGGTGGCTGGAAGACTGTCGGAATTGCGGGAGCTGCGAAAATTGTAAACAACGAATTCCGTCGTTTTACTTCTGTCGTCTCCGCAACTCTTCCCAAGAGCCCGGCAGACTCGAATCTTTACTACACCGTTTGGAAGGATGGAGAAAATGTCACCTCAGACGGTCGCATTGGAACCGATGCCTGCGGACCCGGAACGGGTCTGGTCGGCGATGTACCTTCCTCAGGATCTTACGTCGGCCGACTGCCACAGCTAAAGGCTCCCTACAAACTCTGCGGTCTGAGTTGTCACGCGATCAGCAGCGGATTGCAACAGCGCACGGAAGATGGTGGCCTGAAAATCCTTGGTGGAGGTGATGATTGGCAGATTCGTGATCAGCCTACCGTCGGTGCCTACAAGCATCTCGAGGACTACGATTTTCAAGTGATGGTTTGGGAGGATGACGTTTGGTACCTGGAACTTGTCCTTTACCCGCCAAGTACGGATGACGCCTACAAAGTCATCGCAAACTCTATTTTTGGTCCGACCAGTCGCTGGCAAATGATGCGTCACTGGAATGTGATTAATCCCGGCGATCACGACTACGGAATGGATGACGTCAAAGGCCCCGAGCAGATCGCGATTCGTAAGCACGAAGGCCTCGGTCAGGATCCTGATTACCTGCGGCGGAATTTCCAGATCGTGCATCACCTTGTCACCGGGGCGGAGGAAGTGGACCCGCTCGCCAATCCGAAGAAGTGGCGGAAATGGAAAATGCCGAACCGCGATTTCACTTTTGTTGTTGTCGACTCAAGACTTTGGCGCAGTTCTCAGGATACCTCGATCTGGAAAGAGTGGGGCTGGGACAATGTTGAGAACCCATACGACCGTGCCGACCCGACGAGGGCTTTGTTAGGGGAGGAGCAATATGCCTGGTTGCAGCAAGTCATCCGCACTGATGCCGCGCCTCTAATTTGCCTGACTGGATTGAACGGTCTTCACACCATCTGGACCGGAGATAAAAGGCGAAGCAAAGGTCCCTTCGAGCAACGTGACCGGGTCGCAGCAGACTATGCGGGTTGGGTCAAAGCGGGTGCTGATCGTGTCATCGAACTGTTGGGCGAGCGCGACGGTGTTGTCAGCGTTTATGGGGATGTCCATAATGGAAGCATCGTCAAAAACAAGGAGCACAATCTTATTGAATGCAGTTTCGGTCCGATCGGTCGAAGCGGAGGGCGCGCCGTTATTCCCGGGTTTGGTCCAGAGATGAAGGACTACGACGGACGCCCGCTCGATGTGATGTGTCTATATCATAAGGATTACGCGGCTCCTGATCTGAAAGGCCACGAAGAAGGCGAGCCCTTTTACTGGAATTTTCTGGAGATGGAATTCGATCCATCCCGGGCAGAAGAAGCAATTGGCCTTCGTATTCGCAACCTGATCGACGCTCCTGATGAGCTACCTCGCGGTGGCGGAGCGCTTGCGGAAAAGGCATCACAAAGCGGGCGCCCGATGACATGCAAACTACCCGCTATTAAAACTTTACCGAATGCCGACGTCCGCTTTGTCCACACCGACGGTCGTCCTGTTCGGGGAACACGAAGTCTCCCGGACGGCTCGATTGCTCTGAAAGGGCTGCCCGAAATTGAGCCGGGTAGCCAATTGATCGTGACGGCGTTCGACGGGGAAAAGTCTGAATCTCAAACTGTTGTCGTAGAAGCTTGATGAATTCGATAAAGACAAAGCGTTCCTCATTTTGGATCTTTCTGGCAGGGGTTTTCCTTCTCAATGTTCACGATGCAGGGGCTCAATCACCGGAGTTCCATACCTTCACCAATAAAGAAGGTCAGGATATTGAGGCAAAGGTAGAGTCCGTTTCGCTGGTGACCGGAGAGGTGACGATCGTTCGTCGTGACGGTCAGCGTTTTGTGTTGGCTGGAAATTTATTCAGCCTCGACGATCAGGCGTTTCTCCAGAACTGGTATGCGGAAAAGTTTGCCCCACCGCAGGGAGTATTGCGTTCTTTTGGAGCCCTCCCACAGGGGCGGGAACTGGATTTGTCCCTGGCGAAGGGAGTCGCCAATTTTGTGGAAGTGCATGCCATGAAGGATGGCTGGATTGGAGTCAGGAGTTCCGGCGACTATCTCGCGCTTTCTGAGCGACGGCGGGATATTCCCAATGTTTCCAATTTTGAAGCCCATACCGTTTGGTTTCTCGCGACCAAAAAAAACGGCACTGTGTGGAGGGATTCCCGAAATCGGATTCATCCCGACGCTCTCCCGAAAGTGACAAAGGCTGCCACGGGAAATAATCATTCCATAGCCATCCTGAAGGATAGTACGGTTAAGGTTTGGGGGCAAAAATATGGAGGAAGCGAAACGTATCCACCTCCAGTTGATCTTGCTGGCATTGTTGATATCGCGACTTCACAGGACGCCGCTGCCGCTATTAATCACGAAGGAAAGATTTACTATTGGAAGGCGGTGGATCAGGAGGTTGATACCGCAATTCCTGGAGACGGGGCTGTTGCAGTCGAAGGTGGCATTTTCGCTTTTCTCGCCCTCACAAAGTCAGGTGAAGTTTATCAGTGGGGGCTGAATGGATTGAATCGAATCAGTATTCCGAAAGAGTTGGATAACGAAGGCCCCTTTGTGAAAATCAAATGTAACGGATCGACGAGGGCGGCTCAGCGAAGAGACGGTTCCTGGATCGCCTGGGGGAATAATACTTCTGGGATTGTAGACCATATCAACCAACTCGGCCCTGTTATCGACATCGCGTTCTTTTCTGAGCCCGGCAGTGCCGAACATGCTTATGTCGTCTGGATAGAAGAGGAGGATTGAATTACTCAGCGAGAGGCAACTTGTAGCAGGCTGCTTCCCGATCGTTTCGGATATACAGCTTGTCGCCGACGACGACCGGATGGTTCCAGGTTTTCCCTTCGAGAGCCTGAAACTTCGTTAACTCTGTGTGAGCTTCGGGAGTGGCTTTCAGCAAAACGACTTCGCCCTGTTCTCCTGCGACCAGTAGCATTCCGGATTTTTCCAAAAGCAAAACCTGACCTTTCCCGTAGCGACCGCCCTTCCAGTTTCGCTCTCCCGTTTTCAAATCAATAGAAGTAAAAATGGAAGCATCGTATCCGTAGGCGTGCCCCTCGAAGATTACGAAATCGTTGAAGTCAGGCTTGAGTCGTTTTGAAATCCACACATCTTCAGATGAAAATTTCCCATTCTCCTCTGAGACGTGGATTCGACGAGTTCCGAAATTCATTCCGGTTGGAAGCAGGATGTCACTTCCATCGATGACCTGTGGTTGCAGGGCGCGGTAGGTGTTTTCCTTCCAGGAATAATCGAGAAGCGATTCACCAGATTCCGGGTCCAACAATTCGACTCCCCGGTTGCTGGCCATGAGAACGCACTCTTTTCCAGCAACTGTCGCGAGTTGAGGAGAACTGTAAGAATGGTCACCTGAAGCGGCTGACCACTGAAGCTCTCCGGTATCAATATCGAACGCCAGAGTTCCTTTGTCACTTTTACCCCCGGCATGGATGATGACTTTGGAGCCAACCACGAGGGGTGAAGAGGAAAAACCCCACTGCGGAGCCTTGCGCCCGGCAACTTTTTCGATGTCCTGTTTCCAGATTTCCTTTCCAGTGGGGGAAACGCAGAGCAGCCATTTTTCTGCAGTCATTGCGAAGATTTTTCCAGCGGCGATCGTGGGGGTGCCTCGGGGGCCGGGACCGCCGAGCGGTTCTTCAAAACGGGATTCGATTTTGCTGCTCCAGATCTGCTCTCCGGTGCCTGCGTCATAGCAAACGACAGCGTCCATCGGTCCGCGTTGTTCCTGAGTAATCAGGAAGTTTCCGGCCACTGCGAAGGATGACCATCCCGGTCCCACTGCTTTTTTCCAAACCGGTTCCGGCGGATTCTTCTCCCAGTCGCTTCCGATCTGTGGAGCATCCGAGACACTGTTTCGCTCAGGTCCACGAAAGCCGGACCACTCCGAATTCTGCAAAGCTTCCTGCAAATTCTTTGCCTGCGTCTCAGGTTCCTGATTTCCCCTGGGTTCACCGGCCATCAACTGCTCTTCTGCAGAAGCCTCCCAGCGAGGATGCAGATCCAGTTGGTAGTCGCCGCTCATCCCCTTGTTTCGCAGCAGCGTCATCGACCCGAATACCAGCAAGGCTGCCAAGAGGGGAAGCCAGGTTCGGAGAAAAGAGGGGTTTCGTCGCAGGAAAATCGCGATGATCGCAAAAGCTGCCGTTCCCAGAGGAATCATCGGGTAAAGAAAGCTCGAGCCGATCATAGTCGGGTGGAGCAGTGCCGCGAAAACCAAAAAGCCGACGATGGCTCCGAAGAACCCGACCAGTCTTTCTTTCCAAGTGGCACGGCTCGCGGTCAGCCACCAGAATAGAATCAGGATGCCGCAAAGGGCCGGCCCCATAATCGTCGTCATCATGACTCCCATGGATTGCTCGCTTGTCACACTGGCAAGATTCCGGAAGAGAACCATCAGGCCGAGTAAGACCAATGCCGGCCAGATTCTGAGGGGCTTCCATTTTGAAGAAGCGGGGTCAGTTGATTTTTCAGGGTCCATAAAAATAGTTTGAAAGATTGGGGGGGAATGATTCAGAAGGGCTCTTTATCAGAGAATCCCCTGAAGCTATTCATAGAAAGACGTTGATTCCAATTGGATGGATACGAAAATGCGCAAATACGTTGGAAACACTCCCTGTTTTACCGGCCATTTTCCTGTAAATGTAATCTTGATGTTACGCTCCTCCATCATCTTCTGCCTTCTTATTACCGCCGCTTTAGTTACTGCGGAGGATTCCATTGTGCCTGTTATCCAGAAAAATTGCGTTCAGTGCCACGGCAAGGATGGGAAAGTGAAGGGAAAAGTGAATCTCCTGGAGATCAAGGATGTTGCCGCGCTTTCGGCCGACCCTGAACTGCTTCAGAAGCTTGTTGAGGCGATTGATTTTGAAGAAATGCCTCCTGAGGACGAGCCGCAGTTAGCTCCGGATGAACGAGCCAAACTGCTCGCTGAACTGGAGGCGCTCCTTCACAAATCCGTGGCAGGAAAAAACGCCTACTCGCAGGCTCCGATTCGTCGGATGAATCGTTTTCAATACAACAATGCGGTCATCGATCTCTTCGATTTGAAATGCATCGTCTTCACTCTTCCTGAGCGAATGATGCGGGACCACAAAAATTATTTCAAACCGGAGAGCGGAAAGATGGCTGACTCCGTGACCGTCGGAAGTCGTCCCCTTGGAAAATCGCAGATGATCGAGTCGCGTCTTGCAGGGGTTGCTGCATTTCCTCAAGACCTCCGCGCTGAGCATGGATTCGATAATCAGGCAGATCACCTTTCCTTGTCCCCACTTTTGATGGAATCGTTTTTGAAGCTCGGACAATCCATCACTCAAAGTAAAGATTTTGGCTCAAAGAATGTGGGGATCTGGAAGACCTTTTTTCTAGCTCCCAATCCGGAAGCGGACGTGAAAAAGGACGTTCGGGTTCGTCTTAAGGGACTTCTCACGAAAGCCTTTCGTCGCCCGGTAAAGGATGAAGTGCTGGATCGTTACACGTCCTTTGTTCACCAGCAACTCGACTCCGGTGTCGAGTATTCCACGGCGATGAAATCCGTTGCTGCGGCAGCCATCTCCTCTCCGAAGTTTATCTATCTCTACGATAGAACCGGAACTGCCGGGGCAGCCGAACCGCTCGACGATTTCGAACTCGCTTCGCGACTCTCTTTTTTTCTATGGGGGAGCCTGCCGGATGAAATTCTGCTGGATCTCGCCGACGCCGGGAAGTTGAGGAATCCGGGAGTCATGGAGGAACAGATCACCCGGATGATGAACGATCAAAAGTTGAAGCGCTTTTGCGACAGTTTCCCCGCTCAGTGGCTGCAACTGGAGCGGATCATCTCTTCGGTGCCCAATCGCGAAGCGTACCCAAACTTTTATTACTCTAAATACCGCGACAGTATGCACATGATGCTGGAGCCACTTCTCCTCTTCGAAACGGTTCTGATCGAAAACCAGTCTCTGACTCAATTGATCGATTCCGATTTTACCTACCGTTCAGTGCTTTTGGAAGATGCTTACGGTGATTTGAAAAGCGAACACAAGCCAGACGGAGCGAAGCAAAAAGGAGGCGGAGTCGGGCCATTGAAATTCGACCGGATTCCGGTGACGGATCGGCGAAACGGTGGAGTTATCACCAACGCTGCGGTGATGACCATGACTTCCGGCCCGGACCGGACCCAACCGATCACGCGTGGGGCCTGGATTGCCGGAGTGATTTTCAACAACCCGCCTGAGCCCCCACCAGCTGATGTTCCTGCTCTCGGAGAGAAACCGTCAGAAGGTGAAGAACACCTCACCCTGCGCGAAAGGTTGTCGATGCACCGCGAGCGTTCTGATTGCAAAGGATGTCATGAGCAGATTGATCCGCTAGGATTTGCCCTGGAAAATTATGATGCCATTGGAAACTGGCGGACGAAGTATGAGAACGAGCGCGATGTGGATATGGAGGGAACATTGTTCCGCAAACACGAGTTCGCCAATGTGATTGAGTTCAAAGATGCCATCCTCGCCGAGAAGGACCGTTTCACGCGGGGCTTTGCCGGGCATCTCCTTTCCTTCAGTTTGGCGAGGGAGTTGGGGCCCGCAGATCAGATTGCTCTCGATGCAATTGCGACCGCAACCGCTGCCGACGAATACAAAATTCAGACCTTGATCAAGCAGGTCATTTTGAGCGAGCCTTTCCAAACCAAAACGAATCCAAAATCAGCAGAAGCCGTCGCGGCCAACCGCTAGGGTTGAATCGTGCAGTTGACCCTCTTGAATCGTCTAACACTTTCCCACTCAAAATGAAATCCACCTCTCGAAGAAGCTTCCTCCGCGGAATCGGCGGCACGGCTCTGGCCCTTCCCTGTTTGGAAAGCGTCAGTTCCGCTGCTACTGCGAAACAAGCCGCTCAACGGATGGCACACTTCTACGTCCCGATTGGTGTGGTGCGTCGGGGATTTTTCCCCGGTGAGGCTGATCAGATAATTCCGAAGGGGAATCTCGGCAACGTGATGAAGTCGCTCGGGAATCAGGATCCGACATTCAGTGTGAAGCCGCTCGACAAGCTCACGCCGACGATGGAGCCATTGGCGGAATTCAAAGACAAAGTGACTCTGATCACCGGGATGGATCGCACTTTTCAAGTGGGGACTGATGTTCACGCACAATGCGCTTCCTGCTATCTCAGCAGTGCTGAGCCATACACGATCAAAGGGACTGCCTGGCCACTTGACCGGACCCTCGATCATATTGTTGCCGACAAGATTGGTGGCTCGACTCCGTTCCGGACATTGGAGTTCAGCTGCAACAGTCACAAGGACAACAAAGAATCGATCTATTTTGATAATATCTCCTGGTATGGAACAGGGCACCTCGCGCCTTCGATTCGTGATCCGCGGAAGATGTATCAGCGTCTTTTTTCAACGCAGGAAATCGATCGCTATCGGGACATCACGGATCTGGTTCTCGAAGATGCAAACTCGATGAAGCGCGAACTTGGCTACAATGACAGCCAGAAGTTTGCTGAGTATTTTGAGTCGATCCGAACGATCGAAACGCAGATGGACAAGTTGGAAAAAATGAAAGCCGAGTTGTCACTCGTGACTTTCGAAGAACCAACCGAAGCTTATCTTCCTCGCGGAGAATATATCCGACTGATGGGGGATCTCATGGTCGTCGCCCTGCAGGCCGGGCTTACCAATGTGGCGACTTTCATGGTTGGGCCGGAGCGATGGGATACGCCCTACAAATTTGAAGGCCTTTTCGACAAACCAAAAAGCCATCACCAGATGTCGCATAATCAGACCAAGATGATTGACGATCTTCTCAAGGTGGATCGCTTTCACATGGAGCAATATGTGTATTTGCTGAATCGAATGAACGGGATTGTCGAAACTGATGGAACAACTCTGCTCGATAACACCATCTTTACTTACGGATCCGGACTTGGTGATGGATCGACTCACCAGTACAACGATCTGCCCATCATTGTTAGTGGAGGATCGAAACACATCCGGGGCGGACAACACATCAACATGCCCGAAGGCACGCCGCTTGCGAACCTGTGGCTGACTCAGTCGAAAATATTCGGAGTGGGTCAGGAACGGTTTGCTGACAGTACAGGTATGGTAAAAAGCCTCTTGGCGTGAGGCTCCTACGGAGAATCAGGAACGTCGAGGTCCACAAGTCCCTCTCGTTCCCGAACCACTTGCTTTCCGGCTCTAGACCTTGGGCTCCCAGCCGGCCCGGTAATCCCTTTTCACCAGTTTCGAGGCTTCTTCGTTGTCGACAGATCTCATGTTGGGGCCGTCCCATTTGATGGGGCGTCCTTCTCCGATGTTCTGCGCAATGCAGCCTAAGAGAATCACCTCGGTGAGGTATCCGGCGATTTCAAAATTGGAATAAGCAGGCGCGCCGCC
Source organism: uncultured Verrucomicrobiales bacterium (assembly GCA_913058215.1). Taxonomy (GTDB): domain Bacteria; phylum Verrucomicrobiota; class Verrucomicrobiia; order Verrucomicrobiales; family DEV007; genus Arctic95D-9. Next base: position 3,927 of record CAJXQE010000147.1, on the reverse strand, counting down.
GTTCATCATATCGAACCACTCTTTGACGTGTCCCGGTGAACGGGGGATAGACTCGGGAATCGCTTTGCACATTTCGTGCTGATCCCCGGGTGTGTAGATTTTTTCGTCATTCCGCTTCAGGTGAAACGAGCGACCGTAGTCATCGCCGGAGTAGAGCTCTCCTTCGTCACCAACGATAAGGCAGCCGCTGCTCGGAAGTTTCCCCTGAGATGCGACGACGTGTTTGGTGAGATCAGGGTAAGGACGGATCGGCCAGAATTTCTTATCCGGCCTGCCTTCATACCAGTAGAACTTTAGGGGTGGTAAACCTTCGCGGGCGGGGAAATCAAAGCGAATCCTTGAGCTGAGCGGATAGGTCTCCGGATATTCCCGCGAGGAAAATTCGCACTCGATTCTCTCGGGGTAGCCGAGCTTCAATGCGCGGAAGGGCATGTTGACGGTATGACAGGCCATGTCGCCGAGGGCGCCGGTGCCGAACTCTTTCCATCCGCGCCATTTGAACGTGTGATAGATCCCCTTTTTGTAGGGGCGGGGCTGCGCCGGTCCGAGCCAGAGGTCCCAGTCGATATTGTCGGGGACTGGATCTTCGCCTTCGGGCCGGGCGAGGCCTTGAGGCCAGACGGGACGGTTCGTCCAGACGTGAAGCTCAAGTGGCTTTCCAATGACTCCACCATGGATCACTTCAACGCTGCGACGAAGACCGTCCTCAGCGCTGCCCTGATTTCCCATCTGCGTCGCCAGTTTTTTATCGCGGGCGAGTTCCTTCATGGTACGCGCCTCCCACATTGTCTGAGTAAGCGGTTTCTGGACGTAGGCGTGCTTGCCGAGTTGCATCGCCTGAATGCCAGCTACTCCGTGGCAGTGATCAGGAGTGGAAACGGTAACCGCATCGATGCCACCTTCCATTTCGTCGAACATCTTGCGAAAATCCTGGAACTTGGCAGCCTTGGGGAACTTCTCCGCTTTCTTTGCAAGCGTGTTCGTATCGACATCGCAGAGCGCGACAATCTCTCCGCCTTCTTTGGCTGCATTGTCAGTGTCGCTGGATCCTTTGCCGCCGACGCCGATGCATGCAACGCGAATCTTGGAATTTAGATTTTGGCCGCGAACAATGGCGGGGAAGCCGAGAACAGTTCCGGCGGCAATCCCGGATTGTTGTAGGAATTTTCTTCTGGGGCTGTGGATGGTAGTGGGGCGTTCTTTCATGAAAAAGTGAATGATGGAAATTTGGACCTCAAAATTGTGCCTCTTCGGGAAGCTTAATCCAAGATAAATAGAGACTGAAATGGTGGCGCAAAAAAGGATAGGTCTTCATCGTGTGTTCCGAGAATGCGCCAGCAAATGAACTCGCCATTCCCTCGGGATTGGGGATGATCTCTCTTTCGAATCCGATACAATGAAAATGAAGCATCCTTTCAGAAGTCCCCGAAATGAAATCATAGTGGCCTTTGCTGTTCTGGGATTTCTCCTGCTCTCTCACACCGTTCTTCGAGCAGATGCACCGGGAGCCGGAAAATCAGGGGAGACGGAACATTTTTGGTATCGGGCTGCACCGGCAGATGCTCCCTACATTGATACTCAGCGAGGCAGCAAGGCGTTTGGCTTCAAAGAAGGGAAAGTCTTTCTTTCGGAGGATAACGGCAAAACCTGGCCGAACAGCGCGGAGTTTGCTGACAGTGAGAACATTATGTTCAGCTGTATTCTCGGGAACGGAAACATTGTCTTTGCGACCCTGACGAAGATCTATCTGAGCACGGATAACTTGAAGTCCTATAAGGAAATTATTGTTAAAGACAGGAAGGGTAAGGGTTTCGTTCCCCATACTCCTAAAGACCCTGCGAAGCCGGGATCGCATTTCTATTCGCTCGATGGGATTCACACTCACATGGTTGAAGGAAAGGAAATCATGATCTGGGGGAATTATTGTAACGTCAGGCACGGGGCCGTTCCGGTGAATGTCTTCTATTCTACGGATCAGGGAGAGACCATCAAGATGGCGTATTCCTTTGGCCGAAATTCAGCCTTTCAGGAAAAGGATGCTGATCCGGCTGACTACGTGGGAGATCCGGGCAACAAGATCGTCTGTCGTCACATTCACTCTGTGACGTACAACAAGGCAGAGAACGCATTCTATGCCTGCAGCGGTGATATTGATCGCAAGAACGGGCACGGGATGGAATGCCACTGGCTGCGTGGGCTTTATGACAGAGCGGCGGACAGCTGGAAATGGAAAGTTGTGGTTTCTGCGGATGCCAATTCCCGTTTTAAAACCGGAGGTCTCAATTTTGTGGATAACAAAGTTTATTGGGTAGCTGATGCCAACGGTCCCAAGACGATTCGCGAGACTTATGATCGCGGCGTCTTCCGCTGTGCGCCCGGTGATATTCCTAACAAGGAGGAACACGAGATGATCTATCCAGCGAAGTACGAGATTGCCGGCATGACCATAGAGCCTCCTTTCATCGTCATTCCGAAATATGGAAACGCCGATCCAGCAGATTGCGGAATCCTTTTCTCAGCGGATCTGGGCAAAACATGGGGCCACTATGATTTGAAGGAGTTTGGTGATCGATCGGGTGTTCGGGTCAATCCCCGGAACAGTGAGGGCTGGTTTCGGATGTGTCTTCGTGAGAAGTGGATGAACCGGGCAGAGGTTCTGTTTGTTAAGCCGAAACCGACGAAGTGAAGATTAGTGTTAGGATCGAAATGAGAGCTCTATTTCTAATTCTCGTAGGTGTCAGTTTGGTTGCTTGTTCCGAACAGACTGAAGATGGCTTTGTGTCCTTATTTAACGGCAAAGATTTGCACGGCTGGGAAGGAAATCCTGAACTCTGGAAAGTCGAAGATGGAATTGTAATCGGTACTTGCGATGGACCGGATCATCTGGCGAATAACACCTTTCTGATCTGGAAAGACGGAACGGTGAAAAATTTTGAACTGCGAGCCACCGTCCGCATGATCGGCGACAACAATTCAGGAATCCAGTATCGTAGTCGAAAACGGCCCGAGATTGGTCCCTGGGTAATCTCCGGGTACCAGTCAGATATCCACCCGGCCATCGAACATACCGGGATGACTTATGAGGAAAAGGGCCGGGGTATTTTCGGACTCAATGGTCGAGATGTGATGCTTGATCCTCAGGGGGAGCGCTGGCTGATCAAAGAGCACGAGCCTGTCAAAGTAGACTTATCGGAATGGACCGAGTTCACGATTATTGCGAAAGGTAATCATCTCATCCACAAGGTGAACGGGAAGGTTGCCTCGGAGTTGATCGATCACCACGAAGAAGGGCGGGCTCTGGAAGGACTGCTGGCCATTCAGCTTCACCGGGGAAATCCTAACAGTATTCAGATTAAGAGTTTGGAGATCAAAGCCCTTCCGGATCAGGAACTGCTGACCTTCAATCCGAAAACTCTTCCAGAGGGCGCGTCGAAAGTTGAGAGGCCTGGAACGAAATCTCCGCAGGGAACCGGGCCGGTTCAGCCGAAGGCCAAAAAATAGTTCGAAGAGATTATTCGAGTTTCAGGAAGTCCTTCACGGGGAGATAATAACCGACGTCTCCTCTGGTGCTGCCATAGGCAACGACCAGGAAGGAGCAATTATCGAGTTCCGCTTTTTCAGCGGAGAAAGAGACTGAAGTGATTTCAGGGTCCTGTCCGTGAACTACGGCCCTTTCCCGTAGCATCGCCGAAAGACGATGTTCTCCTTTCTCATTCTCCATTCGAAGCTCGGCGTAGTTGAATGCTTCGAGAAACCCCTCCCTTTTAAACCCCAGCCACACCATTACTCCTGCGTCGCCGTTCAATCGCGATTTCATCGTGATGCCCAGTTCCTTCGCTTCTTTCGGCGAAAGCGTCCCTACACTGATCATCCCAATGCATCTGTCTCTTATACACATCTCCGAGCCCACGAGACCGAGGCTGATCT
>CAJXQE010000146.1 GCA_913058215.1 uncultured Verrucomicrobiales bacterium | reverse complement strand
AGATCAGCCTCGGTCTCGTGGGCTCGGAGATGTGTATAAGAGACAGCCGTAAAGCTGGCTCCATTCGGACTGAGAGTGTTACGGGTTACCAACTGTGAGGTCGGATCACAAACGAACAAACCGCCTTTGAGATCAGCAAGAAAATCGCCACGATAGACTCCGAGTCCGCAGGCGGCGGTGTGAGTTCCGGCGTGTGCTTTACTGGTGGTGTGACTCAGCGCAATCGGCCAGACCGGAGCACCGGGAGGCTGGATGTCTTCGTGTCCCCGGGAAATTCCGGCGAGGGGAGTGCGTTTCACCGCTTCAAGTGGCATTACTGCAAACATGGCGGGGTTGCGATTGCTGCAGAAAAAGCGGCGGCTGAAATCATCCAGTGATCCACCGAACTGGCCTCCTCCGGACACCGGGCTCATCGATCCGCTGGCTGGATCGTAGCGAAGGTTCAGTTTTGTCACTGCGATCTTGGCGTCCTCATTGCCGGCTGGATAAATCTCTTTGGCATCGAGTCCGTTGTTTAAGTAGATCGCATTGTCTAGTCCCCAGCGCGGGCTGGAAACCTGCAGCTGATTGTGACGCGGCTCATTGCTCACGAAGAGTTTCTCAATCTTGTCAGCGACATCATCACCGTCGGTGTCCTGAAGAAAAAGAATCGCCGTGCGTGTTGTAGCCAGCAATCCTCCATTCATCGGCAAGAGGCCCTGGACGTGGTCCAGATCGTCAGCCCAGGTAGTTGCACCATCCATGACTCCGTCACCGTCTTTATCCGTCAGGAGTCGGATCCGGGAGAGATGACCCGGTCCATCTGCAGGGAGAGGATAATCCCTCATTTCAGCGACAAACATCCGGCCCTTTTCATCCCAGACCACATCGACTGGATCACAAGTGAGAGGCTCTGATGCCACGAGTTGCAGTTCGTAGTCGCCGTCGATCTCCCAGAGTTTGGCAGATTCCTCGGGACTGAGAGGATCTTTCCGGGGAAGGATGCTCTCGCCGGTGATGGAGTATCCCATATTGGTGGACTTCGCCTCCGGGTCCCATTTTTCCTTAAAAGTATCGAGGGGATGCAGTTCGAACCGACGGATCCAGCATTCGCCGAGTTCACTTTGCAAACCGATAAATCCTTCCTGCGGATTGCAGCCCGTCACTTCATTGACGAGTTGGCCGTTGAGGAAAATCCGGATCCCACCGCCTTTGCAGATGACTTCCATCCGGTTCCATTCGCCGACAGGATTCTCCACTTCTTTCGCGCCGCGATACCCTTTGACGTCTGCCCAGTCAGGATCACGATGTTCCCAGTTAACCCTGGCCATAGTTTTTCCTTCCAGAGGAAAAGTCCGCTTTTTACCTTTCGGATCCCAGACAGGCTCTCCGTCACGATCATCGGTGACCGTTGCTGTAATGCTCGTAGGATCGATCTTCCCGTCTTCACTTTTTGAAGCTAGAACCAGGAAATCGCCGGAGCCGCCTTCGATCAGTTGGGATTCGATACAACTCATCCACGTTCCGCCGTAGGAACCATCCGGACCGTAGGCATGAATCAGAAGGCCGCAGTCGCGGGCGCGATCAGCCCGACCGGCCAAAGTTCGCTCACCCCATTTGTATTCGAGGACCAGATGATAATCGCGATAGGATTGATTCGTCCGGATGTATCCCATCCCTTTGCCCGTTACGTAGAGCTGTTTGTTCTCTTCAATTTTCCAGATCTCCTCCCGCTTCATCGAGACCGAGCTCTTGGGATTGAGATTGATCGAGAAGTCTTTAAAAGACGGATCGTCGATCAGGTTGACCACTTTGTCAGGGGTGATTCCCTTGCTGGTGTCCTGCGCTTCGAGGATTGCGGGAGAAAAGAAAAGAATCCCGCCGAGCGCGAAAAAAGCTGTCTGCTTTATCATCGCGCTGAACCTAGAGGAAAGGGGGGCGGCTGGAAAGCTGGAAGGTCACCGCCTTTGCGGTAGGGAGCGGGGACGAGGTGATGCGGAGTGCCGAGGTGTTGCAGGAGAGGGGGATTTGATTGGAAAAAAGGGGGGGGATTGCGAATATTGCTTACTTAAGGATATTCCCTTATTCAGCCGACCGAATAAGGTGAGGAAGGATCCCCGGTCGAGCTGAAAGCCTTGACACCTTTGGCTTCTTCCGTTTTTCTAGGGGTGGAAACAGGCGTGATATTCTAATCGGATATCGATATGATTATGAACTATTAATACTGTTCTACCAAGAAAGATGCCTGAGAAACAACAAATCAACTGGGTGGACATGGTTGTTCCAAACCCGAAATCTCTGGCCGACTTTTATTCCGCTGTTATCGGCTATACCTTGGAACCCTGCGATGATGGCGATGGGAAGACATCCTACAGCCTCATTGATGGAAATTCGAAAGAAGCATTCGGCATCTGTGATCAACTCTCATTTCCGAATTGGACAGGTGGATGGGTTCTCTACATCGAGGTCGATAACCTCGACGACCGTGTATCACGGATTAAGGAGCACGGAGGCGACATAGTAAACTATTGGCCAAGCCAAGAGGGACGACGCGGCGAGTGTTTGTTTCGCGATCCAACTGGTGCTGGAGTCATGCTGCAAGAGGCTCGCAAACCGGGGTAGAACAAGCACAGGCACTCAACATCTGACCGCTATGAGTCGAAAGGCCTTTTCTGATTCAACTTTCCCCTCCATGACCCAACTGCGCTCTCTGTCAGATGTGAGTGCTGTTTGACGTTCGACCTGAAATGAAATTCTCTTCATGCACATCCGCCGCATTTTAGGCATCCTGATCGGACTGTGCATCTACTTTGCTGTCCTTGATTTCTCTGCGCGCTTTCTTGGGAAGCGGCCTCTGTTAATCGAAGCAATGACCGCAGTTCCAGGAGTCGTATTGTTTTTTCTCATTCGGTCCAAAATTGACAGGACAGGACAGGACAGGAAAGTATTCTTTTCGAATTTACCCAAAACACTTCTAGTGGTTAGCCCTTTTTGGTTCTTGATGGCAAATTGGATTGGACAGCCTCTTACCGAAGTTCCTTCGACCTCTGTCCTGTTAAACGCTGTAATTTTTTGTCTTCTAACCGGAATCGGGGAAGAATTGATGTTTAGAGGCTATCTTTTTCACATTTGTGAGGAGTGGAGTAGATGGACTGCGTTGCTTGTAACCTCATTGATTTTCGGACTATTCCATGCCAATCAAGGGTGGGAGATTTTTGGATACGCTTTGATTGTGGGGCTTTCATACGGGGCGGCGAGAATAGCCGGGGTCCCGCTATGGGTCTTAATACTTTTTCACGCTCTCAACAATCTTCCGAATAACCTTCCTCATCGGGATACGTTTAGTTCAGAGCGCGTGGTTATTGGGATTGCCTTTACCACTGTATTTACTGTCGCATTCATTGTCGGTCGCCAACACTGGTCGAACAAGACGAGCCACCCAAGCCCTGACCGCTCCGAGTCGAAATGACTTTTATATTCCACGAGTTTCACTCACAATTTACCAGCGCCCTCTGTGAGGGCTGGGTGCTCTAATACCTTCGCTCGAATTCAAGCCCGCAGGGCAAATTCTTACATTTTCCTGACAAACCCAATCCCCGACTTTGGTATCATGCAGATCGACAAGCCAAGCGCAGACCTATGAAAGCAATGATGATCAGCCTATGCTTCCTCGTGGGAGCTGTCGCCATTCAAGCGGAGGATGAAATACCCCTACTAACTCTTCCGCGGGGGGGGGCGAAGTACATGACGAGAGAACTTCTCGGCAAAACCATCCAAGAGATCCTTCCGCGGGAATCCATCGTGCAGGTTATCCAGCTGGACGACAGCAGGAAACTTTCAAAAGGTCGCGACCTCACGGACCATCAGAAGCGACCCGATGCTATCTTGCCGCGAATGTACAGAGTGAAGCTCAAATCGGCCAAAGGTGGCATAGATGCAAAGGCTAGATTAACTGTCGATCTCGCAATAGTCACCAAAACCGAGATCTGGAGACTTCAAGTTTGGGAAGCGGCTTTCCCTCGATCACAACTCTCTCCCGTAGCATCGCTCGCCACTCACGACAGGGATTGCTGGTTCTACCTACCCAAGCCCAAGAGCGAAAAAGACGGCGTTGACCAACCCGCTACTGCTCCGGAGTCAAAGCCGAAAGGCAATGCGAAGCCTAAACCTGAATCGGAGGGGCGCTTCCAGTAGCGGGCGGCAGGCCTCGGACGTTCGGCAAAGAAAATGAAAACAATCGTGATCACAATTGTCCTCGCTTTTCCGATGCTTCTTCGAGCCGGAGAAAATCTGAAGCCAGAAGGCGATGTTCAATACCAAAGCAAGTATGCGTTCTCGGTTCCTTACACTCCGCCTCATGTTGAGTCCCATCCCGATGGCATTCATACTGTCCGTGCAAAATTTTCGATTCGGGAATGTGACACTGAAGGCGGTGAAGTTGTTCTGTTGGCTTTCTACAAGGATTCAACACTTCTGAAGTCTTACACGCTGAAAGAGCTTTGGCCAAAGCCTGAGGATCGGCGTTTTCACCCTGCTTCTGGGGTTTTTGGATGGGTTGCATGGCATCCAACAATCAACACATTTCGCGGAAATATCTTTAGTATTTGCACCATTGATGATCTTCTACGTTTCGATATGACAAGTGGTGCCCGGCTTGAAACCAAAACTGAACAGGTCGAGTCACGCGAACCCTGACCGCTACGAGCCGGAATGTCTTTTCCAGTTCTGACATCACCCAATCGTCAACCTATGCTCTCAGTCAGGGGCGAGAATTCTAAGACGTTGGGCGAATGAAAACAGATAGAAAAGCGATGCAAGTAAGATGGCTATGGCCTGGTTTTTGGATTGTAGCCGTCGCAATTTTTGCTTTCATGCACTTCAGGAGCAAACGAACCGTGGATATCTTTCATCCTACTGAGCATATCCTCTTGGATTCTTCAGGCGGCAGCCTAGCGCTTACTGTTTACCCGAAAATTGTTTACGGAAATTTTGATTCAGGAGACCCAGGTGGCATTTGGGTAAGGTTTCCATTCGAAAGTAGTGCTGATGGGAGACGGAATTTGGCGTATTCGAGAAAGGACTGGGGTAATACTGCTCATGAATTTCAAATATCTTGGATGATTTTAGGTCTTGCATCAGTTTTCATCTTTTCTTGGCTTGCTCGTAAGGAGGTTTTTCGTGTATCCGTCATGAGTAATGTGAAAGGAAATATGAACCCGCCGAACAAGCCAGAATAGGCAATCCTCACCCGCCCTGAGTCGAAAGCGTCATGACGATTTAATCCCCAACTCCGAATCGAGGTGGCGCTCTCAGGTAAGGGTGCCTATCGTCTGACCTTGGATTAGAAGATGATGATCCCATTTGAGCAGTTCTTTTTCGATGAAGTCCGAAAGGAGAATGTATTCCTGAGAGGCTTAGGATACGAAGAAAGAAGCGAGGCCTCAGAATGGGGAATTGAAGTCGAATATACGAATGATGCAATTAGTGTCCGTTACACCTTTGGAGACAAAGACTTGCTCTTCAATACATGCATCAAATTAGGAGAAAACAGAGAATATGGACTCTGGGAATGGGCAGATGCTCTTGGGACGAGGGCCGCAAAGAAAATTACAGATAATCTGGTTCCGGACGAAAACGCTCTCGGCCAGTTGATCCAAAGCTCAGCACTTTGCTTGAAGTTGAACTTGAAGCAGATTTTGGAAGCCGATTCTAAGACCATTAAAAAGATTGAGACAGCCAGAGAGGCAGTCAGACTAGAATGGGAATCTAAATATAAATAATATCCAACAAGGCGAGGCTCTCAACCCCTGATTGCGACGAGTCGAAATGACTTTTCTGACTCCTGACATCACTCTACTATCAATCAACGCTCGCCGTCAGGGTTGAGAGCTCTAGGACGTTCGCCAAAAAAATCACCATGCTGAAACCCATACTCATTGTCCTCTGGCTGGCTCTGCGCCTGACAGCGGAGGCCGGCACTCTGGCGCTGACATTCGTTCATCAACCACTAACCACATTGGGTACTGATGGGGACGCCGGTATCGTGATTGCGAGGGTTCCAGTTCTAACGAACGCTGTTCCCGAAGGCCTGCTGTCGCATGTCGCAAGCCCCAATAAGATTTTGCAGAATGAATCGGCAGGTGTTTCCGACTCTAACATTTTGTCTCGGCTGGGGATTTCATTGTCAGTTGTTCTCGTGGAGGGTACTAGATACGAAATCACCATGGATCTGAGCGGCGCAAGTGTTCCGGCAGAACACGGCGTTACCTTGGAAGCGGTTGTCGCTTCGGCGATCGAGTGCATCAACAAGACTATCATTGACACAAATGCCTTTCATGGAGACTCGCAACAGGTTGTTTGGCGCTTAAATTTGAAAGCTGATGCGAAAACGATCTTGGCGTTAAAGCAGTATCAACGGAGCTACGAACCTCGGAAATCAAAACGCGCCGAACAAGACGGAGCACGCCAACCCGCTAACGCTCCGGACTCGAAGTCTAAGGGCAATAAGAAACCTAAACCAGAATCGGAGGAGCGCTCCCGGTAGCGGGTGGGTGGCCATCAAACGTTCGCCCAAGAAAAATGACCTACGAGAGATTAACACTTTTTGCACTTCTTATGGCGGTGTTCGGCTCGTCTGTCTCGGCGAAGCGAACGGCGCCAAAGCCGGTTCAGTCGATCATTTCAGACGGCATCGAATATCGCGCGCCTCTGGATCTTGAAAAGATGGGCGTCGTTCAAGCCTGGGATGTAAAAACGAAGAAAATGCTCTGGGAGAAGAAGGTCTACTCCGTCCGTTTCAACCCTCTGTTGGAACGAGATGCTCAGTGGATTTTCATCACCCACCTCAAGGCGGAAGCAGGATTAATTGTTGTTTCAAATGAGAAAGGAAAGCAATTTTCTCTGAGTCCTAAGTCAAAGAGGGTGAGAAAACTGAGGGCTTCAAACTCTGCAAAAAACGGAGGCTAACAAGATACTGCGGCGATGATCAATCCCCGACCCGCTCTGAGTTGACGCATGGCGACATTTCGATCACCATCGTTTCAATCCATCCGCGCTATCGGTCGGGGATGAGGTGCCTTTAACGTTATCCGATACAACAAACATGCCGAAATCCGGCAACCCTTTGCAAACATTATGCCTGATTCCGATGACGAGCACCTCCGCACAGCGAGCGATGGCATTACACGCTGTTGGTGGGGAAGCGACGATGATGACTATCAAAAATACCATGATGAAGAATGGGGTCGGCCTGTCATCAACGATATCCGACTCTTTGAGAAGATTTGTCTGGAGGGCTTCCAATCCGGACTATCCTGGCTAACCATCCTTCGCAAGCGTGAGAATTTCCGAAACGCGTTTGCAGATTTTGCCTTCGACAAAGTTGCCGATTTTGACGAGGGGGACGTCGCCCGGCTTCTCCAAGATAGTGGAATTGTCCGTCACCGGGGAAAAATCGAGGCTACGATAAACAATGCTCGTCGCGCCATGGAGGTAGTCGATGAGTTTGGAAGCCTTGCCGCTTATATCTGGCAATGGGAGCCGAACTCTCCAGAGCCTCACGCTGGAAAGGACGATCGCGAACATCTAATTCCCGGCCTCACGAAAACATCCCAAGCGCTCAGCAAGGATCTGAAAATTCGTGGTTGGAAGTTCTTCGGCCCAACAACCGCCTACGCGTTTATGCAGGCAATGGGCATGGTAAATGACCATATGGAAGGGTGTGCCATGAGGACCGAGGTTGACTTGCTGCGGCGCGAGTTCAGCCGCCCGCAACGGGTGGTAGGACTTTAAGGCTATGCCGAAAAGAGAATACCAGATCGACGGTCATCTGTTTTCTGATCTGCAGGGATTCTTCGACCAGATCAGTGTGCACGTAATTCCCGGTGTGCAGTGGGGACGAAACCTGGATGCATTTAATGACATTTTGCGCGGAGGATTCGGAACGCCTGATGAAGGTTTTGTTCTCGTTTGGAACAATTCCGCGAAATCGAGGAAGATGCTTGGATACAAGGAGACAGTGACGCAACTGGAGGGATTCCTTAATCGGTGTCACCCTGAGAACCGGGACGATGTGGCGAAGGACTTAGATCAGGCGAAGCACAATAACGGGAGCACTGTTTTTGACTGGCTCGTGGAGATCATTGAAGTTCATTGTCGAGGTGGCGACGAGGAAGATGACGGCGTGGAGCTTCGTCTCGCATGAAACCGAATTGCATCACAAGCGAGTGGACACCAACAGCCTACCGTTCCAAGTCGACATGACCCTCTTTTCTCATACACTTAATCCTGTTTCGGAGCGGCGCTGCATCTTGGCTGCGGTTCACTCTTGACGTTCGGTGTTGAAAATTGAAATGAGACTATTCATCCTCCTATTTTGTATTCTCTTAGAGCAATCCCCAGGAAGTGAAATTTGGGATGCAAACCCAAAACAATTCTATATTGATATTTTTGGAAAACCAACGCTCTCCAAAATCATCAAGCCCGACGAATTGAAATCTATTTTGATAGCACCGGAGACTTCAATTCCAACAAAGGAGCAAATCCCGAAAGCCACCGAAAAGATTCTGTATCTTTATTGGGAGGGCACAGAATGGAAAGCTCACACATGGTTCACTCTCCAAGATGAAGTCTGGATAAGTTTCGCCCACACTAATGGCGGTAACAGAGTTAGATTTTAACCGAATCAGAAATGACCTTACAAATCATTTCACTCAAGGTGCTTGATGCTCTGAGTTTTGAGTTGATTGGGCAATTTGAAAATTCTATCCTGCATCAAACTAACGCTCCCAGTGCCTGAGTGCACTTCAAACGTTCGCTTAAGAAACCATGCATACACCAAAGATTATCGCGTTGCTCATCATGTTGATGACTCCAGCCTCCGCAGAAGTGAAGGAAGCTGAAGCCTTGGCACCTTCAGACATCGGAGCTTTCAAGTGGATCGTCGGTGCAACGGGCGATGCCGGAGAGGTTGTTATATTGAGATGGTCCCGCACTTGGACCGTAGGAAAAACCAGGCACGTCAATACCCATGACACTGTCTCATACGATCCGGGCAAAAGATTTGAAGGTTCGTTCGTCGCGATTGATCCAGACTACTTTAACCCCTACGACAAGGTCGAACACAAGTGGCATATCGCCCATTTTGGCGGGTCGGGCTGGCTCGAAGGAGAGTATTCAGGCTCATCCACCGGAGATAATTTCGGAACGATCAAATTCACCAACGAAAAAGGGCAGACGTATGAATACCGATTTTCCGCAATCGTAATGAGTCATCAGGAAGCAGTTGGTATCTACGATGTCCTTCCGGACGATTCGACGACGGGATGGAAGTGGGCCGGTGAGCCAAAGGATGGCGAGCAAGGCGGCGCTGACAAACCCGCTACCGCTCCAAAGTCAAAGCCGGAGGGGAAAGCAAAACGCAAACCAGAATCGGAAGGACGCTCCCAGTAGCGGGCGAGTGGCCCTTGAACGTTTTGCAAAGAAGACAAAAACCCCATGAACATCTTCCCTAGATTCCTGATTTTGGGTCTCGCCGTATTGACCGCTTCATGTGGCTCTCAATTGCTTGCCGCCAAAGAAGATCAAAGGTCGCGAGCGAATCTAAAGAAACAGCTGACCGCAAAAATCGAAAGATTACAGAAATCCAAGAAGCCCAGTATTTCTAAGGGAAGACTGACGGAAGGCACATTGGCACATCCTGCTGAGCTGGCTGCTCCGGAAGGTGTAGGGTATTACCTGTCACACCCCATCCGCCGAACGAATTTCGGCCATGATCGCCTGGTTTTTGGCTTGATGGCATTGGGGGTGCATCTAAGAGGACAATTGGGGGATCATCCAGATCACCGCCTCCGCATCCATGATCTTTCTTCGAAGGCCGGAGGTAAGCAAAAGCGTCACATAAATCACCAAATGGGATTGGATGTTGATCTTGTATTTTACGCGACTGATTTAGAGGGAAATGTGACCAGGTCGATTATGACTTCCTATGGTGCAGACGGGAAATCGACAGACGGGGACTATCTTTTCGATCTTGCCCGTAACTGGGAAGTCGTTGCGGGCATTGTAGAAAATGAATATTTTGGGGAAGTCAGGAGCATACTGATTTCCAATGATCTCAAAAGGAAACTGCTTACCTATGCAAACAAGCTAGCGATCACGCTGGCTTCAGAGAACAGCGCTGAAAGGGCGGCTCTGGATGTTATTATTAAGAAAGCGGAAGCGCTTATGCGCCAACCAGAATCTTCTCCGCACGACAATCACTTTCATCTATCGCTAAGCAACATCGACAGGCCTTAGCAGAACAAAAGAGTTCAGGCGAATCCTGACGGCCCGCCTGATTCATGACCTTCGGCTTAGAAATATGAAACTGATTCCAGGAGGATTAATTGTGTTTATACTTTTCCTTCCACTATTGGGAATCGCTGAGAACACGTTTAAGGAGGTAAGCGTATCAGGGGATTCGTGGGAGATCATCTTTAAGAGCGAAGGTGTGAGATTCCGAATCGAGATCGATGGCAAGGATCGGGGAATCTCTGATTATGATCAGGAATTGCGTCTGGAGAACGGACAACGATTGTCCCTGATAGAGAAGCATTCTTCTCTGGAGGTCCGTCCAATTCGGGCAAAGCAAAGAGTTGGAATCCTGATTCTTCAGACTCACCGCGATCCGCGAACGGGGGAATCAAAGACAATCGAAAGATTTGAACCAAACCACAAAGCCGAACAGGTTAAGGCACCAGACCGCTAGTTCGGCCTTAGTTTTTTGTGGTGATTGGCCGATTTTCACAGCGGCTAGATGCTCGGAAGTGGTGTATCAGAAATCTGATTTCGATTGGCTTCGCCAAACTATCGAGAAGGGTGCCGACTACAAAGGCCGAGCGATTCTATAATGTGCCCTTCGGCTGGATGGATCTACTTTGTAATCAGTCACTTCAAGCTAAGGAAGCCGGCACTACTACTACAATTGATCTCCCTCGCCGCCCTTGCCGCAAATAGTGAATTTCGCATAACAAGGCGTCGTTGATCAACGCTCTGCCGCTATGGAATCGAAAACCAAAATAATATTCAAACAATACCCCGGAAGTCGAAGCTCGCTGCCAGCAGGGCGTGTCAGAGATCAGACGTCCGACAATAGAAAGAAAATTTTATGAAAATACTCAACTTAATTCGAGATCACGATTTTATCGAAGCTGGATCAAATCCTGAAGCACTTGGAAAACTACTGGAACGTCTAAAAGAACAGCGCCGTTTTAACTATATTGGCTCCGGGATTTCAATTGGAATAGTTCTTATTGTGCTCCTGGTCCTTTACCTCCTAGTGGTAAAGATTTTTGACTGGGGTGAAATTATCCCAATGGATATCAGTTACACAATTATCACTACATTCGTGCCTGCGTTGATAGTGTTTGCACTGGTGGGGTTTGTAAAAGCTTTGGCAACAGGGAGTCAGATAAAGCTCCTCTTGTTTTTGGACAGCAGAGAGAACGCGGGCAAGAGAATAGAGAATATTACTGAATGATGCTGCTGGTTTTGAACACCTCTCGGAATCAGGATGCGAGATTGTCGATCATCCCACCGAAGGCCCCTATCTAATTGTCGTAGACCCGGATGGAATCCTGATTGAAATTTGGGAGCGGGACGATACGATCGTGACGGAACAAGCCGGAGCTGACCAAGCCGCTCCCGCTCCGAAACCGAAGGCCAATTGAAAACAGGAACCCTTAATCCAGCGACGAGATTACGCTGCCCGTAGCGGGTGGAAATCTTTTGGACCTTGGGTCTAGAAACAAGGAAACAATTCCATGAACCGATGCATCAAATATTTGATTACTGCTTCTCTCTTTGTTGCCAGCTCGCCGGCTGTTGCTGCGGACATTATAGCTCGCGCAGAGGCCACGGAGCTGCTCCGCACAAATGGGAAAGCAGTGCCTCGAGTTGAAAGGGACAAAGACAATCATGTCGTCCGCCTACTCTTGAGCAACATGGAGTTGTCGCGAGAGGAAGTGGTCGACCTGGGAAAACTCAAGCATCTTCGATCTCTGATTTTGTTTCGGACAAATATCACGGATGGAGACCTGACTCATTTGGTAAAGTGCAAGGGTCTCGAACACCTCAATCTGACGAGCACCGAAGTGACTAATGCAGCCGTTGAGATATTGCTCAAATTTGACAGCCTCAAATCGCTGTGTCTTGGAGACGTTAACATTGATTCAGAATCCCTCGAAAAACTTAAGGAGCGGAATCGAAGAGGCCGGGACCGGTTGGAATGGGGCTATTCACAAAGGAAATGATGAAAACGGGAGACGAGAAAGGCAAGGCAGATCAACTGGCACCTTGTGACAATTCATGGACTTCGTATCTTCAAAACCGAACCTGACTGATCCCGGGCCGCACTGAGTCTAAAGCCCGATGATTGTTCAATCATCAAGCCTGAAGTCGACTCGACACGCTGTCTTCACGTCTGAGCACAGAACACTGCACCCTGAGCCTAGGAAATATTCGTATAAACGGCTTGAACGTCCTCGTCGTCTTCCAGTTTATCGAGGAACTCTTCGATTTCGCTCATTTGGTCCTCGGTGAAATCCTGCGGGTTGGTCGAGATCCGCTGAGGGTTCGCCTTGGAGATTTCGATTTTCATTTCTTCGACTGCTGAAGTGAGGGCACCGAATTGAGTAAACTCGCCGTAGGCATACGCCTTTTCACCGACGATCTCGAGTTCTTCCAGACCTGCGTCCATCAAAGTCAGCTCAACGTCTTCCATGTCGAGGCCTTCGGTGAGAAATTCCACGACAGCTTTTCGTTCAAAAAGGAAGTTCAGTGATCCGCTGTTGAGCATTTCGCCACCGGATTTATTGAAGATGGTTTTGATGTTGGCGACGGAGCGATTGGTATTGTCGGTGGCACATTCCACCCAGACCATGACTCCGTGTGGGCCTTTGCCCTCGTAGTCGACTTCCGTGATATCGGCAGCGTCAGTTCCGGAAGCCCGTTTGATCGCATTGTCGATATTTTCTTTAGGCATGTTCTCCGATTTCGCGTTCTGAATCGCGAGACGAAGCTTGGAGTTGGAATTCGGATCATCTCCTCCTTCTTTAGCCGCCATTGTGATGGCTTTGCCGATTTTTGGAAACACCTTGGACATCTTGTCCCAGCGTTTTTCCTTGGATGCGCGACGATATTCGAATGCTCTGCCCATAATACTAAGGAAAGAGGTGTCCTATATAAGAGGACTTCGCAAGGGGGATTCTCGCTTTCAACCGTCAGAACAGGGGATGATCCGGTGTTTTCATGGATATCCGTGACTATCCAGCGAAGACGCGATCGGAAGTGATTGATCTAAGAGGGTAGGGAGTACGGTCCTACCCTGTTTGATTTCCCCGGGTCCTGGAAGGCGGTGAGTAAGCAATTTTCAGCTGATCAGAGGAGTTCGGTCAATGGATTCACAGCCTTTCACTCCCGGTTTCATGGCATTTGGCTGGTTTCAGAGAGCTTCAAATGGCTCCATCCGTCCTCATTTGGTCTGAAATGGTCAATTTTGGACTCGAATCCTGCATGCCACTCTGAATTGGAATCGTGCAATATGCAATGCGTCGGGCAAATACAACGGGCAAAATGCAAAAACCACGCATTCTGCAATATGAAAATTATACTCTACATAAATGAAGCGTTAATTTATTTGCCCTAAATCGATCGGATTAAATTTTCATAAAATTCTATATCCCGTAATTTATAGAAATTATACCAATTTCCCGTATGGGAATTGGGTTTTCGATTTGAATCCTCATCCGTGAAATAGGGAAAATATTTTAATCGTGATCATTGGAATCAAAGAAAAGCAAAGTATTGGGCTTTGAATCTTCCGCACTGGATTTTCAAGGGAGATGGAATGAAATTAGAGTCTGCTTTTCGAGTATTCAAATCCAGGATTGAGCTCTGATCGGAGTGTAATGCCTTAATTAACAGGAGATTGCGATAATGCTTCGCCGCTCAAATTAAGCAGCGAGTTGTTCCTCCTCTACACCGCCTCGATTCCGTTCAAAATCGGGGTCTTTTCTTACGGGATCTAACTATTCATTTTCCCGAATTATCGGGATCAGGAACACATCCAGTTTCTGAATCCTGACAAAACCACCTTTGCCAGCGGGGTGGTTTCTGGGCCCGGATTCGGCCCGTATTGCCCCTTTTCATGCCTCGAATCAGCGGTGTTTCCCGGCTTCTCAAATCGAGTTGGCACGCCTTGGCATGGCCGTTTCGGCCTCACGGCACGCCTCCTGCAATAAGAGAACCCAGCCACACGGGAAACACACAGCATGAAAAACAACAGCATCACCAAACAAATCGTAGCACTCGCCACTGCAGCTTTTCTTACTCTCACTGCAGTAAGCAGCACGAACGCTCAGAACAACGAGGCTCTTAACCACATCCGCCTCGGTGCTGAGCAAATCGCGCAACTCGGACTTCCCTACGTTTTCGGTGGTTCTCATCCAAGCGACGGTGGCATGGATTGCTCCGGTTGCCTGATGCATCTCCTTTCTAACGTTGGTATCACCAACATCCCACGCACAAGCTACCATCAGTATGAGTGGCTCCTTGCTAACAACAGCATGAAGCACACAAACAAAATTCCTTCAGGAAGCAAGGCTAACGGCCTCAAGCCTGGCGACCTGATCTTCTGGGGCGGAACTTACGAGTCAGGCCACAAGGTTTCTCACGTAATGCTCTACCTCGGACAAGGCGCTGACGGAACACACTACATGTTCGGTGCTCGTGGAACTGATGAGTCAGTAAAAGGAGTCAACGGTGCTGGTGTTGACATCCACGTCCTCAACGCTGGATTCCAAAAGAACCTCATCGGATACGGAACTCTTCCAGGTCTTGGTTAATCTCTTCGATTCCCGGAAGACTCTCAAGGATCATCTCCCACCAAACCATTCCCTTCATTCAGTCCCTCTATTCTTTAATCCCATGAAATTGAAACATTTCCCGAAGACGGCCGGCTCCCTCCGGTCATCGCTTCGCCCTCAGGCCGTCGACCGCTCAAAAGCTGAAATGCAGTTGAACGATGCGATTCAGGGTGCGGATTGGGCGCTGAAGACTGCAGGTGCATCAACCCGCAGGAAACTGAGATCTCCACGATTACATCCACAATCGAACGAATAGATAAGCAAATCCCAGGATGGGATGGTGCGTTCTGTAGGCTTTCATGCTGTTGTTTGCAGAACCCCATCCCATCTTTCGTTCCCCCGGTCGGGGATTTAAGAAAAGAATTTACTCGTCTGCCTCGATTTCGAGGACGGCAAAGACGGGGCGGTGGTCGGACGCCATTTGTTCGTCGATCACTCCAGCTTCGACGGTGGCGATCGTTTTCCCTTTTCCCAGGAAAATATAGTCGATCCGCGAGCGGGGCTTTGTGGAAGGCGCAGTCGGAGCGAGTTCGTCGCTTGTGGAAGCGATACTCCAATGTTTTAAGAGTTCGACTACGGGCTCCGCATCTGGAACGGCATTCATATCGCCCGCAAGGATCGTGGGGATTTTCTTTGCTTCGTCCTTGAAGAGCTGATTGATCGCCTTTGCCTCAGCGACGCGATCCTCTTCGACATTGTGTTGGAAATGGGTGCTGATAAAGCGGAGAGGTTTCCCGTTGGGTAATTTGACCGTTACAGCCACACATCCGCGCGGGTAGGTGACCTTTTCCTCTGTTGCCTCAGTGTAGGGCAGGGGATGAATCGCCACATCAAGGATGGGGAGTTTCGAGAGAACTCCGTTTCCATACAATCCGCCCTGATAGTGCTGAGTGGGGCCGTACCGCGAAGCCATTCCGGTGTGTTTCCCCAACTCGCGAATCTGATGGACTCGACCGGAACGCTCGACTCCGACATCGATTTCCTGCAGCGCGACGAGATCAGGCTCAAATTTATTGATGACCTCTGCGAGCCGCTTGACGTCGTATTCTCCGTCCATCCCCTGGCCATAGTGAATGTTGTAGCAAAGGATCCGAAGCCGTTGAGGGTCGTCGTCAGCGGCGAAAACAGGAATATTGAGGGTGAACAGCAGGGCGATGGCGAGGAGTCGACTCATGATTGTGCATTTTGGGCGGTTTGCTGCCGTCAAACAACTCTGAATCGGAAAAGATTCGCGCCGCAACGCGGGGCTGGACAAGAGAGTGGATGGGCGCTGAAATAGGCGGATGATTCGAATCCTCTTCTCTGCTGTTATCGCAACGGCGCTCTTCTCTATTTCCCTGAATGCGGCGGAACGGCCAAACATCGTGCTAATGATGGTCGATGACCTGGGATTTTCCGACTTCGGATGTTACGGCAGTGAGATCGAGACTCCGAATATTGATGCGCTGGCTGAAAGAGGACTTCGTTTCTCACGGTTCTATAATACGGCGAAGTGTCATTCGTCGCGAGTCTCGCTGCTGACAGGGCTTTGGTGTGATCAGGCAGGCGGCGCAAAGTTGAACCGGGGAGTGACGCTGCCGGAGGTGTTGGGAAAAGCCGGCTACAACACGGCAATGGTCGGGAAATGGCATCTGGATAAGCAGCCGACGGACCGGGGATTCGAGAAGTATTTCGGTCATTTGTCCGGGGCGACCAATTTCTTCACAGGAGACAACAGCTTCCGTTTGAATGGCGAAGTCTGGAATGATTTCGACGAGGATTTCTATACGACCGATGCCTGGATCAAATATGGGAAACAGTTCGTAGGTGAAATGCTGGAGGAGGAGGGCGATGATCCTTTCTTCCTCTACATTGCTCACAACGCGCCGCATTATCCGCTTCACGTTCGGGAGGATGATTTTCGGAAATACGAGAATCGCTACACGGGTGGTTGGGATGAGGTTCGCCAGTCACGCTACGCCAAACAGCTGGAGCTTGGACTGATTCCAAAGGAATGGGAAATGTCGCCACGCCCGGTGAATGTTCCGGCATGGGAGGAACTTTCCGAAGAGTCCAGAAAATGGGAATCGGAACGCATGGCCGCTTTTGCCGGAATGGTCGATCGAGTTGATCAGGTCACTGGCGATCTCATTGATTTTCTGAAAGAGAAAGGCGTCTACGAGAATACGCTGATCATGCTTTGCTCCGACAACGGTGCCTGTCCTTTTGACCGAACTAAAGGGAAAGAAAAACGCCCCTGGGATCCGGAGTCCTACTGGCTGTCTCTTATACACATCTCCGAGCCCACGAGACCGAGGCTGATCTC
>CAJXQE010000145.1 GCA_913058215.1 uncultured Verrucomicrobiales bacterium | reverse complement strand
ATCCTCTTCGTCGGCAGCGTCAGATGTGTATAAGAGACAGCCTCACGACGACTGAGTGTGGAAAAATGCATTGGGTCTTTCATTGGCTTAATCCAGGTAGGCGAACTCGTTCAGATTGAAAATCACGAGGCAAACCTGGGCCAGCCCACGGGTTTTCGCATCAACGTCTCCCGGTTGGGGATCTGCCTGGTAGCCGGTGTAAGCCGGCATGTGCTCGATAAAATCATAGGGCTCGCCGGTTTTTTCCGCCATCACCGTCCGTGTTATTTTGTCAGGAAATTTTCGGGCTTCGTAAGTCTTTGGCTTTTCTGCCGTAGTCGATTGTACCCAATGTGCGAGGCATCTGGCCAATTCTTCAACCGAGGGATCGCGACCCAGCGCGAACTGAAAAGCGCGGTTGATGATGAACTTATCGCCCCCTTTGTGCTTTTCCTTCACAAGACGATCCGCAAATGCAATCGCCCGTTCCAACACTTCCTCAGAATTAAACAAGGTCAGTGCCTGAGGAGCCACCGTCGACGTTTCGCGAAGTTCGCAGGAGTTGTCCGGACCAGGTTGATTGAAAGCCTCAAGGAAAGGATCTCGCAATCCCCGCGTCTTCTCCGCGTATAAAGTTCGGCGATTTCGTTGCGCAGGCATTGGATCAGGTTCGTAAACCGAAGCCGTCCCCCCCATGATCTGACGGGGTTGCATGGCAACTTCCATATTTACGTCGGGCCGTGAAGGAATTCCTCCCACCTGCGGATTCAATTCTCCACTCGCCGCCAGCATCGCGTCGCGCAACTCCTCGGCCGTCAATCGACGCGGCAGAAAGCTTGCGTAGAGGTCGAACTTTGAATCCTTAGCCGCTTGCTGATCCGGATCAGAATGACGAGTGCTCCGCTGGTAGACTGCTGAAGTCACGATCAATTCGTTCAACTTTTTCACCGACCATCCATTTTTCATGAACCAGTTCGCCAAGTGATCGAGAAGCTCAGGATGAGTCGGCGGGGCGCCTGTTCCACCGAAGTTGTTCGGATTTCCTGCAAGCCCTTTTCCGAAATGCCAGGCCCAAACCCGGTTAACCATCACTCGTGCTGTCAGAGGATTTTTTTCATTCACAATCCACTCGGCGAGAGCAAGGCGGCGTTTTCCTTTTCCCTCAGGGAATGGATCGGCCTTCATTTGCCCGAGAGAGTCAGCAGCGCTAAGCGCACCCGGCTTTACCTCGTCTCCGTAAGAATAGGCATCGCCACCTTCGAGAATCGCATCAGGTTCCATCTCACCCTGTTTCCAGGGATCCTTGTTCGGCATCATCACCCGACTGTCCACGGATTTCTTTTCAACGGTATTTCCGGTGAACACCGCAAATGCAATCGGCTTGGTCTTATCGAATTCCCAGTTGTGACGGGCAATGTTTTTCCTGATCCGCGCATTCGATGCTTCATCACCGGGATCGAGACCGTTCTCACCAACCTTGGCATCACCATCCTCCTGCTTCTTCATCTTCGCCATCTTCGCACCGAGGGCTTTTTGCTGCTGGCCATAGAATTTGTTCTTTTGGCGAACCCAATCGTTCGAATGCACAAAGCCGGTCTTGTTTTCCACCGAAAGAAACGGCACATCACGATCTGCGAACTGAGTCGTCGTGAACACCGCCATCATGCTGTAGTAATCACGGGTCGGAACTGGGTCGAACTTGTGATCGTGGCATTTTGCGCACTGCATCGCATGAGCGAGAAATGCCTGCCCCACTGAGTCAGTGACGTCGTCCAACCACATTTGACGGGTCTCCCGAAAAACACTCATCGAAGTCTGCTCCCACGGTCCCATCCGGAGAAAACCTGTCGCGATCAGGTTTTCAGGATCGTCAGAATCAATCTCATCCCCTGCAATCTGTTCACGAACAAACTGATCGTATGGCTTGTCTTTGTTAAATGCCCGCACCACGTAATCACGATACCTCCAGGCGTTGGGACGGGTGTAGTCATTTGCAAAACCCGCCGAATCCGCGTAACGAACCACGTCCAACCACTGACGGCCGAAATGTTCGCCATAGTGCATTGACGCTATCAGCTTCTTCGAGAACCCTTTCACGGCTTGTTGGGAATCCTTGGAAAAAGCGGCTTCAAAATCCTTCACCACTTTGGGAAGCGGTGGCAAACCCGTCAATCCGAAGCTCATCCGCCGGGCCAACTCACGAGGCGAAGCGGCTGTTGCAGGATCCAGCTCCACCTCTTTCAATCGAGCATCGATGAAGTGATCCACCGGATGAGCCCCTTCAGGAATTTCGACTAACTTGAGAGAGCGATAGGCCCACAATTTCTCCGACTCATACCGCCGACTCTGCCAGTCACCGGAAAGTGCTTTCGATGTTGCAACCTGAACTCCCTCCGCAAATTCCCCTTCAATCTGGGTGATGCGTTTTTCATCCGGCCAGGGGGCGCCTTCGTTGATCCAATCGCGAATCCACCAGGTTTCCTCTTCTGTCAGGGCCTCCGATTGTTTCGGGGGCATTTCGTAATCTTCTTCCACCCTGGTTGAAAGGATATAGAGGAAGCTGTCCTCACCTTTTCCCGAAATGAGAACCTCATCCGCGAAGGTTTCGCCACCTTTCAGCATGGCTTCACGAGTCCGCATGTCGAAGTCACCCTTCAATTTCTCGGGTTCGTCGCCATGACAGGCATTGCACTTTTCAGCGAAAAGAGGCTTCAGCTTCAAGGCAAATATCTTCTCGCCCTTCGAAACATCCTCGCCTTGTAGAAAAGTTGTCGCCAGGGATACAGCGACTGCGGTTTGAAAAAATCTTCTCATCAGGGTTTTCCTTGTTCGTAAAGCTCCTTAATCTCAGAAGCAGACAAAGCTTCCTGAAAAATTGCGAACTCGTCAATCCGTCCGTTCAGGGTTCGAATCGAAACATCCGGCCAAATAGGGTCGCTCCAGTTCCCGAGGTCAGCCTTCCCAATCCGCATGACTGGCAGAGGTTTCTCCATATTGGTGCCGCCACTAAACCCCACGGATTCCCCGTTGATGTAGTGTGTTACCTTTCCCTTTTCGCGATCGACTGAAGTGGCAAAAGCAAACCACTGACCACTGTTCTCAGTACTCCAGAAACAATCCGAATAGAACCTTCGATTGTTCTTTAGCAGGTTCTCCACCCCTTTCGGGCTGCACGCAAAATGGAGGGCACCCTTCTTCGAAACCTGCCAATGGAATTCCCGTTCGTCGTAGTAGTCTGTGAGGAAAAGAGAATTCAAATTTCGATCCAGCGCATCGATCCTTACCCAGGCAAACAAGCTTAGATTTTCAAACTCACCCGGAATCGCAAAGCGAACCCGATCCCCTTCCTGTCGAAAATCGAGCGAAGTCTTTCCGGGCCAACGTCCTTCCGCAACACGCGCCCCAACGATTCCACCATCGAGTTCTGACGCATCGTTCCGGCTGGTTCGATTCTTGAGACGGCGGGACGCGGGGCTCAGGTTTTCGAAATCATAGTAAGCCACCAGCCTCGGATCATTGCGCAGTTGGAGACTGGCTTCTTTCCAACTTGCGTAGCGGGAATCGTTTCGGATATCCTCTCCGGCGAAAATATCTTTGATCGTGGGAAAAGCCGACACCAACTCCGTCGATTTAACTACGGTATCCTTGTTCCGCAATTCCGCGGCTTCCCCGCCGAGGATCGCGACGGCCTCACCGTCTTTTCCGGTCGCCCGAACTTCCCCGTCGAACACGACAAGGTCAGCATCATTTCCTTCTCCTACAGCAAGACCAAAACTGGTTCCGAGATCTTCGATTCGAATATCACCGGTGAAAATCTGGAAGCCTCGCGCCGCGGGTGGCACATCCGCCCGCAGCCGACCACGATGGAGAATCGCTTCGTCGCGGCTCACCAGTTCAATCGTGGCCGGGCCTGACAAACTGATGGATGCGCCTCCAAAAAAATCGATCTGAGCCAGACCGCTTTTTAAAACGAACACACCCGGCTCCAAAGAGGCCCCTTCCCCAATATGCTTCTCCCAAACCGCTTCGGACTGAGCGGTAATCACTGCGACCCCCTTGCTTCGGTGCTCAGGATCTGCGTTTGCGGAAAAACTACCGCTCTCACTTTCAAAATTTTCCGATTGGGAGAACAACCAATACCCAGCTCCCAGAACCACACACGCTGCAGCCACCCACGGAACAATTACTCTGCCGACCGACCTTGACCCGGTCCGGCCAGGGAATGAAATCACCTCAGCGGGATCCGCCTCCCCGGCACGAAGTCCTCCGTCTATTCGAGCGAGTCTGGCATATTCTTTTCTTGCGACCGGATCTCTCTCCAATCGTTCCTGCAGCACGGCGAACCCCTCATCGCCGAGCTTACCATCGAGGTGGGCCAGAATCAGATCGCACAACTCATCGCCCTTGTTTCCGTCGAGACTCATGGCGTGACCTCCCCTTGATCTTGAAGGCGGCCTTCAATGCACTCCTGAAGTTTCTTACGTATCCGATCGAGTGACTTGTAGAGCGCGGTCGCCGATTTCCCTAACTCTTCCGCCAGCTCACGAATCGTCCCGTTCTCCTCGTGATAAGCGGCTGCTATCAACTTTCGAGACTTGTCAGGCAAAGTCTGCAGGCATTTCTGAAGGGCCTCGTGAAAGTCCTCGTTGGAGTGGTCGAGCATTTCCTCTTCCGCGGCATCCGCCAGCAGATCCATCAAATCTTCGCGAAATACATGACGATCCCGCGCCAGGGTTCGCCGTGCTTTCAATACTTCGAACCGGGCAATGACCCGCGCCCAGGCCAGGAAATTTGTACCCGCTTCAAACTCATTCCACTTCCTCCACATTACCAGGCTGACTGTCTGGGTGACATCGTCGACCTCAGCCCAACCCAGACCCATCGACCGAACAAAGGCACGGAGATGCCTTTCGTTTGCTGCAAAAAGCTGAACAAACAATTCCTCCGCATCACCTGGCTGGACATCTCCCATCTACTACAAGACTCCCGCAGCTAATCCAATTGCCCAAACTTTTTTCGGAAAAATCTGACAGTGGATGCGTCCCCAAAAAGGATCGACCGCCGATCGAGGACCTCTATCCTTCGGGCATGGTTTTCACTTCCCGGCTCAGAGGACTCGCTTTCCTGATAGTATTTGCTGCAACTTCCGCGATATCGCAGGACAAAGCTCTCAATGTCGTTCTTCTTCTCAGCGACGATCACAATTTTCGGGCTTTGGGCTGCTCCGGGAATGAATTGATCCGCACTCCGCATCTCGATCAACTTGCCTCAGAGGGGTCATATTTCAGTCGGTGCTTCAATCCCAATCCCATTTGCGGTCCGGCCCGGGCCGCCATCTACACCGGACAGGACAGCTGGACCAATGGCTGCATCACCAACGGAAACCCTATTCGTGAACAATCACCACGGCTTCCAGACCTTCTCGCTGCCGCCGGATACGAAACCGGATTTATCGGTAAATGGCACAACGATGGCAAACCATGGACGCGCGGCTATACCTCTGGAGGTCGATGCTGGGCCGGTGGAGTATTCGACCAGTTTAAGATGACCCTGACCGACTTTGGCGGAGGGCCTGAGACACGAAAGACAGCCGAAGCCTACTCCTCAACGGTTTTCACTGATGATGCCGTTTCCTGGATCGAGAAGGAACACGAAAAGCCTTTCTGTCTTGTCGTCGCCTACACGGTCGGCCATGACGACTTTCTCGCCCCGCCCGGATATGAAGGAAAATACGATCCCGCAAAGATTCCGGCACCGCCGAACTTTCTGGCAGAGCCTCCTTTCAAGCAATTCAATCCCATCATCCGCGATGAACGGGAACTCCCCTTCCCCCGGGTGGAAACCGATATTCGTGAGGCGACTGCGGAGTACTACGCCATGTTCGAGCATCTCGACGCCCAGGTCGGCCGGATCCTATCATCCGTACAAGCGAAAGGGCTGGATGAGAATACCCTGGTCGTTTTTGCCAGCGTTAAAGGGCTCTCGATGGGATCTCATGCAATTATCGGAAAACAAACCATGTATGAAGAAGGCATTCGATCATCACTGATTGTCAGGCATCCCGGATTGAAATCAGCGGGAAGCGTCAATTCTGAATTGGTCAGCACCATCGACATTCTTCCCACTATCTGCGAGAGCGCCGGAGTCGAAGTTCCTGCAGCCGTGGAAGGCCGGAGCCTGCTGGGAATTTACACTGGAAAAGAGAAAGGCCGGGAGGAGGTATTCTGTGGATACCACGATCCCGTTCGGCACACCGTAACACGCGCTATCCGAACGAAAGATCACAAACTGATCCAGCATCTTGTCACCGGCGAAAACCAGCTTTTCAATCTCGCGGACGATGCCTACGAAATGGAAAACCTTTACGATCAGGAGGATTCGAAAGCGGTTCAGTCTACACTCCTCAAGAAACTGATGGCATGGCGCGAGGGACCTGAGGGCAAGTGACCGGACTCCCGCGCTATTTTTTGGCGAAGTGTTTCGTCACCAGATTCGAAGTTGGTTTCAGAAACGGGCCGGCATTTTTGCTGCCTGCCTGAGTCAGCCCGATAAAGATCACTTTGGTTTTTCGATCCGCCCAACCCGTGGTTCCCGAAGCGCCGCCATGTCGAATCACATTCTTTGAGACATTGAACCCGATTCCATAAGCTTTCGTTCCCGGCTGGGAGACATACATTCGATTCAGCACTTCCCGGGACACCAGTTGTTGTTCGCCGGCTTTTCCTCCATCGAGATGGAACTGATAAAACTTCACGAGATCATCCGAAGTGGAGCTGAGTCCGCCAGCAGGATTTTCCCAATCCTTTTTCTTCCTCTCGAGGTATCGCGCCACCTTTTCCTCTGTAGCCTCCAGCCCGGCGACTAGAGGAATACGATCGATCATTTCTTTTGTAGGGACAAAACCGGTCTCGTTCATCTTCAGCGGATCGAGCAGCTTTTCTTTGAGGACGACTGAATATTTTTTCCCGGACACTTTCTCCACTATTCGTGCCACGACCGCAAATCCCCGGAAAGTGTAGGCAAATTTCGTTCCCGGCTCAGCAATCAATCCACCTTCAAGAATCTCGGCAGTCACTTCTTTCGCGCCTCCGGTGCGGGCCGCCGAATCGTCCGGCAAACTCTTGATCGTTCCACCGGGAAAGCCGGCAGTGTGGGAGAGGCATTCGGCAATAGTCGGAGAGCGAACATCTCCACCTGATTTCATTTTGATCGATGAAAACTCCTCAAGGTATTTCGAGACAGGGTCCTTGAAATCCAGTTTCCCTTCTTCGACAAAAACAGCCACCAAAGTCGCCGTGATTGGTTTGGACATGGATGCGATCGCTACGACTTCATCGGTTCTCCAGTCCCGCGACGCCCTCGCAGAAGCTTTCCCGAAAGCGTGATTCAGGACGACTTTCCCTTCGTGCACCACCTGGATCGAACCCCCGGGAATCTTCGGAGATTGAACAGCCTTTTCTCCGGCAGCAATAACACCGGGGAGCTTCGATTGAGCTATAGAAGTTCCCGCCGCAAGCACCAAACTCAGTGAACAGGAAAGAATCGTAAACAGTTTCTTCATTTTCTCCTCTTACCAACCCCGCCCGGAAAACTTAGTTTCCCTTCCTCACCGATTTCATGACCTGTTCCTGAAATTCCCCCACTCGATAAGTTTTCAGAGACTCTTTGATCCGATCCAATTCTGTCGAGTCCGGAAACAAGCGGTAACTTGGAGCGATGATCGATTCGATCAGAACGGGATCGATCTCGATGATTGAGATAATCTTGAATGCGTCGCCAATAAAAGATCTCAAACTCGCATAAGCTTCGGCATAGTCGGCATCGCCTATGGTCAGGATTGCCGCCTCTCCTCTTACTTTGTATCCCTTCTGAACAAAGGCGTTCACGAAGCTCACACAAACCTTCCTGTTCTCTTGAATATTCCGAACCGTTTGAGGTGACGCGATATTTGCTACGAGTATTCGCCCCTTTTCGTTCAGCAGGAATGCTTCCTTCGGCGACACGTTGGGGAAGCCGTCTTCCGAAGCCGTCGCCAGCCAGCATAGAACGCTCGACTCGATATACCTGGCACAATCGTCAGTGATTACTCTCCGGCTCATAACAATACAGTTGAGTTGTGGCCCGGGGTCTCAAAGGTTTTCGATACCCGGGAGTATGGCCAGAATAGGGTGGTCTCTGATCAAATACCAAGCTTCATCTTCCC
Source organism: uncultured Verrucomicrobiales bacterium (assembly GCA_913058215.1). Taxonomy (GTDB): domain Bacteria; phylum Verrucomicrobiota; class Verrucomicrobiia; order Verrucomicrobiales; family DEV007; genus Arctic95D-9. The sequence continues at coordinate 9,032 of CAJXQE010000145.1, read as the reverse complement.
TCCTCCAAAAACCGATCCAGATTCCCAAAGCTTTCCGATTCATAATCCTGAATCAGTGGAACAGAATTCGCTGCCAAGCTCCACGCCCGCTTCTGGATGTACCTGCATACATTCGACACAGGATCATCTTCTAAACCTGTTCGTTCTCTACTACTGCCATCGGAGAGATGAACTTTCAAAGTGAACTCGGATTCTCCGGCAATGGCAGTTTGACGGCCTGCCTTCTCTTCGAGAATCTTCGACAGAGAGAACCTCTTGAGGAGTTCATTCCATTCCATAAACAGGGTGTCGTTCAATACATATCGTTTTTCAATCAAGCCCTGTCCTTTTTCAAAGTCGAAAACGATCCCCTGGTAGATGATGGGGCCATCCTTTGAGAAATACCCGGCAAATCCTCCCGAAATTTCCACGGTCTGTTCAACTTCGACCGCAACAATATCGAGCTTCTTCCCATCGGATCCGAACAAGCTTTTGCGTGGTTTCGATTCTTTGGCGACGGGCGACTTCCCGACAAGGTTGACGCGAAGGTTTTCGTCCAGAATTGCTCGCGCCACTACCTCTCGCGCCCGAGCTGCATCCTGAGGAGCGACTGTGACAATCGCTACATTCTCAACCCGGGTCACAGCGCGAATTTTTTCGGTGAGAAGCAGGTTCAAAATTCGATCACCATCTTCAGAATGATCCGGGTCAAGAACGCGATACCTTGCGACCACGCTTTCCAGGAGTTGGATTTCCTGAGTGTGTCCCGTGATCGACACGATCACGAAAAAAGAGAGAAGGATCGATACAAGATTCAGATTCATTCAGTGGAATTCATTTCCCCGGGGAAGACGGAGGCAACAAAATCCGTGTCGCAAACCAACCCTTTCCATTGATCAAATAATCGCCAGGCTCGTGAATCTTCTCCATAACCAGATAATCCCATTCACCGTCCTTACCGCCGTGCAGTTCACCGATCTTTTTCCATCCTTCTTTCTGGAAATCATCCCTCGATTTGGTCCCGATTACTGAATAAACGAATCCGGCGGTCTTGACTTTGTATCCGCTCCCGGCCGTGTTCCCCCCCGCCTGCATCGAGACTCGCCACCCGTCAAATTTCTTTGGAATGGTCCCCCAGGAAAAGTCTCTGTTGGTGAAAATAGTTTTCCCTTTTTGAAAAAGACTCGTTGGATCAAGCGGCACAACGATCGCAGGAACAGCAAGGGCCAGAACAGGGTCGCCCGGAACGGATACACCAAGAGTAAGGTCGATTTTTGAAAGTGCTTCTTTGACCTTTCTCGCCTCTTCAAGCTGGTTGGCGCGGGTGAACTCCTTCTGCAAATCCCCCAGCCTTTCCCGGTAATCGTCGATCAGAACCGGTAGGCCGCGCGCCGCTTTTGCATGTCGCTCCCTGGCTTCACTGGCATAGATTCGCTGCAAGCGTCGCAGTTCCGGAAATCCATCACCGGGGCTGGGAGAATCGCCCGATCGGAACCCCTGGATCTCCGCATCAACAGCTGTAGTCTTTTTCAAAGACCCGCTGGCCCTCACATCGGCCCGTAGTTTTTCCAATTGCTTCTGATAGCTTTCCTGTAATTTGAGGACCGGCTTGATCAGCTCTGCCCGCTCCACATCATACTGCAGCGTCTCAACTTCGAGCTTGTCCTGCCCATAGCCATCGGCTGCCATAAATCCAATGATGACGATGATGAGAGCCAGCCCTTTAAATCCAATCCGCATACTCAGGATTCTAGGAGTTGCGGCGGAAGCGGTCAAGATCACCGTCGGCCGCTTCAACCTTCATTTACTCCTTTTTCCGCTTCCCCGAGGGTCATCCAGTGATTGATCGCCGGCTCGTAGAATTTTCGCTCAACGGGCTCTCCTGTGGTAAGATCGGTCAACTCTTCTGATCTCAGAATCATCTCTCCTGTCTCGGAAACATCATACGCCCGGACACAACGTGTCGAACCGAGACTTTCAGTATTCTCATCGTAGCCGCTGAAGGTTCGAAACTCGTAAGAGAAGTGCCGAAGAACTCCATCATGCCCGTAGGTGTAGTCGATGAAAGCAACCCAATCTCCGGATGGCGTGACCACTTCCCTCTGGATGCTCGTTGTCTCCCCGGGGTTCTGGCCCGTGTCATTCGCAGCCTTCCGCTCACAGCCTGCAAGACTGATCGACACGCTGAAGGTGGCTACAAGGATTCTATTCATTTTCGATAAACCTTAGAGCACTCGCCCCTGACAGAGAGCACGGGTTGATTGTGGGAGAAACTTGAGGATTAGAAAAGTCATTTCGACTCAGCGTGGCCAGGGCTTGAGTGACTCGCCTTCGGAATCCCTGCTCCGCGCCACTGGGTCGTACTGTTTCAACCCGGCACTATGCTCCAAGCCTCATGACGTATTCTTTTTCTTCTTTGCCATCGGCTACAGAAAAGGTGCCCTCCTCCGCAATTGTGAACCCACACTTTTCCAGGACCCGCATCGAAGCCGGATTGCGCTCGGCGACAAGAGCAAACAGCGGACGCACTCTTACATGCTTCAAAAACTGTGATAGGGCCGAGCTTGCGATACCTCTATTCCAATACTCTTTTCCGAGCCAATAGCCGACTCTGCGTTCGTCATCCTGTTCCCAGGAAACAACATTTCCGGCTACCTTTCCCTGAAAGATTATGGTTTTGAACAAGTTGCTCTGATCCTTCATACTCTTCTGCCAATGCGCCATGAATGCGTCGCGTTCGCGGCTGGGGAACGCTGCCATTTCCGTGGCCTCCGGGTCGAGCTGCTGCTCAAAGAAAACCGCGAGATCCTCTTCCTCAACTTGACGAAGTGTAACCTCACTCTTCATTTTGCTCAGAAGTTTTCGGGGTCGAACGTTAAAGTGTGGGAGCGCGGGGTCAAACTCTCCAGAGCGAAGCGAACTGGAGGCGCTAATCGCGCTTCCCACCAGCATCTTGTTCGCCGCTGTGAATTGTTGAAGCTCCGTATTCTATCCAACGGTGCTTTGACAGGCGTAGTTCCCTGAGAAGCTTGACGGTTCGATCATCGCTCAACCACGAACAGAACAAAGCTTGGTAATAGCCCTGAACCTTCGATTTGGTCACTACGCTTCCATCGGGCAACATGACAAATAGACCGGGGAAGTGAATCTGGGCATCAGGGATGTCTTCGTATCCATTCGCTCGATAGATCCCTTTATACTCCTGAAGGGCAACCGTCGATACGGCCATCTTCCGCAACATTCCAAAGTCATCAGCGATGGGAACACGAGCCTCGAACACAATCGGAACAGGCGGGGTAATCGGGAATACCGCTTCTTCCGCAACCGACGTAACGGAGCTAGCACCGAGAACTGCTATCAGCGAAGTAGTTATATGTCTGAAGCATGGAAGCATCTTTTTCTGGCGAACGTCAGAGACATCCTGCGCCTGACCGAGGGCGCGCTCCGACTTCTGAAGTGATTGTGGAATGGTCATGACGGATTGAACCCGCGGCGAGTCAGGTGTTTGGATCGACGCCTTGTTCGGCATCTATTTATGTTGGCTATTGTGGATTCGTTACTTTGGTCGAACTTCAAATTCAGCGGTATTTGAGAATATGGCCGGTTTTGCCAAGCTATCCTTACGGGCCCACTCCCCTAGCCAGAATTTGTCGTATGTTGCAACTTGCGCCTTGTATTTCCCGGGCGGAATCCTCAACAGTGTAGGTTCATCAGCATTAACGGCAGTTGCCATCGTAGTTGAGAATGTGACCGACGATTTTGGATACATCAAATATTCATGGTTCGGGAAGTTGCCAGCGAAGCCTTGAGCACGTATGACGGCATAAAAGGTTCCATCAGGTCGAAACAGCAGAATTTCTGCTGTTGGTTCGGGATGATTGTGTGTCAGAGCAAACACATTCATATAACGGCCCGATTGTTCAAATCCGTAGGTAATTTGAAATTCAACTACATCCCCGGCGATTACGGGTTCGTCCGGACCCGAAAGGGACACAGTTACCCCGTCACGCGAGTTTGCCTCTTCGATCGAAATAGGGTCGCTCGCCTGTGTTATCGCGATCAAGACGATGATTAGGAGTGTTTGGATAGTTCCTGCCTTTTTCATGGTAACTCTCAGGTTGCTTGTCTCGAATTCTGAATTGCCATAACGTTTGGGACATGCCGATCAGATCCGAGGGCGGCAGTTGCAAACAGGGTTAAGTGTTGAATCAATTTTGGTCTTACGACTCATAGCGGGATCTGATTGGTATCGTCGGCTTGTTATCCACGGTCGGGTTTCTGGTTGATGCCACGCAGGAAGCCTTCCGGATCACGACAGAATTTATATGCATCTGAACGTTTAATGTCTGCAACTAATAACGGGTATTCCGGCTCGATAATTCCAGCATCGTTAGAAGAAATAATCTTGCAAGAGAGGGCGTTCGCCAAACTAGTAAGACCTTCAAGCACATCTTTACGAAAGCGGCGAATATCAAGCCGAAAGTAAATCGACTCAAGTTTGTCGGAATCATACCAGAGGCAAATATCATCTTCCTTGACGTTCCCGAACATTAGCGCGTCATCACTCCAAGATTCCATCGGCGGTAAAATGCCGCCTACTGTGGCGACTAAATCGCTAGGAACATCGGCTGAACTCCAAAAATCGTAGTCAGTGTATTCCTCGTCTTCCGTACAACCATACTTTGGGATTATTGGCGGGATTTCACCAAATTCGGCTACCAACCATGCCGTTGGAACCAACTCAGCTTTATATTGCCAAACCGCCATTTTTTTAGGGATAACGTCAAGCATGAGGCACGGCTGACCGGGACCGTGGACTCGATGCAGGGCTGGGGTTGGAATTACTGTGGATCATTCGAACTCGGAGCGGGTCAGCCGTTGCTCTCCATGCGCTTGTTAGCCTTTCTTGGCCGGCACGTATCGGAACGACTCGACAACTGTCATCATCTTTTTGAAGTCCTCATCCTTCTCATCATTTATCGACAACACAAAATAGATGTAGCGCCCTCCCCTGTGGGTGCAGATGTAGCGTTGCTTGGTTTTCGCCTCTGGAACCTTGGTGTTCAATGCGTCCATCCAGTAAAAAGCTGTATCGCCAATTTTGAGCTCGACGGGCTTCCCGATGAGCTCAGTTGGCGCTCCGAGCAGTTTTACGCGATCCTTCATTAGTTCCAAATAGCCGAGTCCGCTCTTTTCAAAAGCGTCTGTCCATACATTCTCGACTGCGAGTATGAGGTTGGGATTGTCCTCTGAAGTGCTGATCTTGTGCTTCGAATGGAACAGAATAATTCTCGAACCAACCGTTTCGGGCGTCGCTCGAACCTCTTTTTTAAGCGCATGAACCTGAGCTCCTTTCGCGCTCATCTGATTAAGCGCTGCGAGCACTCGCTCGGAGGCAGCATTCCAATCGTCATTGGTCGTGACGGAGATGCCAGATGCTGAATCTTTGAACTCATCGCCGTTTAATGATGAGGAGCAATGCACAGCAAGTAAAAGCGCTAGAAGGATTCGTTGGATTTGCATCTTGTTGAAGGCGGTATCGATTTTGGCTAACGTTTGAGACCTGGCTTCCCGACCCGGGAGCGATCTCTCGCGAGCACGTTAGGGTTTCGAAATAGTGAAGTCAATCAACTCGCGGCGGGATCGGGCTTGCCAGCGTCGCCTTGTTCGGGTCATTGGTCTTACGCCCCCCCACTAGAGTTCGCTGCTCAACTTCGCTCCACGCTTCCGGAGTTCGGAAGCTGAATCTTCGTCCCAAGCCGCCCAGTCAAGCGCTGTCTTGCCATCGCTCATCAAAGAATTGATCTCAATCCCTGAGGAGATAAAGAAATCCACAGCGTCAATCTGGCCGTTCATCGCTGCAAAACGGAGCGCATCGCCAACAGGAAGGTGTCTTCGCATTAGAATCTGAAGCAATCCAAGGATTCCGTGCTTTGCAGCCTCATGGAAAATCTTCTCTGATTCATTGTGCTCCTCCAAGAACGCATCAAGTTCCTCCTCGGTGCTGCCCGACTCTCCTAAAACCTCAAGAGAGTTCTTCTTCCGTGGAGGATCAGGGATAATTCGACGAAGAAGGTCAGTAAATCCCTGAGCAATACTTACCAGTTCTTCGTCTTCGTGATCCCACCAGAAAACATTGTGTGGGTAGGTCACGGTCATTAGAAACTGATTCCCTCCCCAGTCGCTTCCTATGATTAAGTAGTCGTTGGAAATTCGGTCCGAAAAACATTGCTGAGCACTCTCTAAGCTCCGAAACAGTTCTCTTTCAGATTCGTGGATACCGCGAAGCTCACGCAGGGAGAGTTCGTAGTCTTCGCTGCTCGCAAACCTGGATCGTCTTATATTCGAATCGCCCGAACAAGAAGGCTGAGCGGCCCGACGCAAACAAGGCTCCCCTCACTCACTCCCCCACCACGCCATCACGGAGCATTTCCGGCTTTCTCTTCAAGCCGCTCCATCGAGAATGATGGATCGACTGATCGATCTTTTTTATGAAAATTTTCACCGGCATCGCCATCACTACTCTCGCTCTCCTCGGAGGGTTTCCCCCTGTTCAGGCACAGGAGCCTGCACCGCCAAAAGGATTTCGCACCCTCTTCAACGGCAAGGACCTCACCGGATGGCATGGCTTGAATCCTCATTCCGTTGCCAAGCTGGAAGGGGAAAAGAAAGAAGCTGCCCTGAAGAAAATGCGGGACGAATTCGCGGATCACTGGCGCGTGGAAAAAGGGGAACTGGTCAATGACGGTCACGGGGCCTACGCCACCACCGACGAAAATCTTGGCGACATGGAATTTCTGCTCGAGTACAAGACTGTGGCAAAAGCCGACAGCGGAATCTATTTACGCGGAACGCCTCAGGTCCAGATCTGGGACAGGAATCAGGTCTTTGATCCGAAGAAACCAACCCGCAGACCACACCTGGGTTCGGGTGGCTTGTTTAACAATACCCCGAACACCCTCGGTCGCGATCCCCTCCGCATTGCCGACAAGCCATTCGGTCAGTGGAACAAAGTGAAGATTTTACAAATTGGCGCCCGCACCTGGGTCACCTTGAATGGACGCACTGTGGTCGAGGGCGCTGTGATGGAAAACTTCTGGGACCGGAGCAAGCCACTCCCCGCAAGTGGACCGGTCATGCTGCAAACTCACGGCGGAGAAATCCGGTGGAGAAATATCTTTGTACGCAAAATCGAAAAAGCTGAAGCGGACAAGATTCTGGCAGGCAGCCCCGCGATTCCAAATCCGACAGAGTTTGATGTTGCCTACGGTCCACACACGAAGCAGAAAATTCATTTCTGGAAGGCGGAATCCGACAAGCCGACTCCACTGCTCTTTTTCATTCATGGCGGAGGCTGGATGGGCGGCGGAAGAATGAGCGGGCTCAGTGCGATGCTTCCCTATTTTCTCAAAGCCGGAATCTCCGTGGCCTCCGTTGAGTATCGGTTCATCCCGGAAGCGACTGCCGACGGGGAAGTTCCCCCGGTGAAAGGACCACTCAGCGATGCCGCCCGAGCCTTGCAGTTTGTCCGTAGCAAGGCTGGTGAGTGGAATATTGATAAGGAAAGAATCGGCGCGTCGGGCGGATCTGCCGGAGCCTGTTCCTCACTTTGGATCGCATTTCATCCCGACATGGCGGATCCTGACAGCAAAGATCCCGTAGCCCGTGAGTCGACGCGGTTATATTGTGCGGCGGTGTCCGGGGCTCAAACCACGCTTGATCCCAAACAAATGAGAGAGTGGACGCCGAACAGTCGCTACGGCGGTCATGCTTTCGGATTCTCCAAATTCGATGAGTTCCATGACAAGCGTGATACGATTCTTCCGTGGATCGCAGAGTATTCCCCTTACGCTCTTGTGAGCAGCGACGATCCACCGATTTATCTTTATTACAACGCCCCACCGGCGCTGGGTGAGGAGCAAAAGGATCCGACTCATACTTCCAACTTCGGGGTCAAGCTTCAGGAGCACTGCAAGGCGAACGGCGTGCCCTGCGAGCTTTATTACAAAGGTGCTGAAGGTGTGAAATATGAATCTGTTACCGAATATCTGCTTACGACTCTTAAGGGAGAGAACAAGTGATCAACGCTGATAGCCACTGATGCAGATCAGTGGTTTTCTTTCCCTGAGGCTATGAAGCATCTCATTTACCTTTTCGCCCTTGCTGCCACTTTCTCACTTGGATCTTCTGACGACGCTCCTGTGGAAGTGAAAAAAGGAGAATTGCTTTTCTCTGACGATTTCGAGCGATCGGAGCTGGGGAAAGACTGGAAGGTAGTCATTCCGGGTTTTAAGATTGCAGATGGCAAACTGGTCGGCACTCAGGACCGGGATGATCACGGAGCCGTCGGCAGGACCTATCTGCCGATGAAAGACGTGGTGATGTCTTTTCGGTTTCTCCTTCCGAAAGGCTGCACTTTCAATGTAGTTTTTGACGACAAAAATTTCAAAGGCTCCCATGCCGGCCACATTTGCAGAGTAGCAGTGACTCCAAAGCAAATCCGAATTGGTGACGATAAGGAGGGCATCATGCGGAATGATATTTTTGCGATGCGACGCGACCCGAAAACAAAAGCGGACAGCGAATTGCTTCTAAAAGGTCGCGGAGTCATTCTCAAAGAACCCGTAAAACTCGACATCTGGCACGATCTTAAAATCGAATTGATCGACGACCTGCTTCAAGTCAGCTTGAACGGAAAATCTCTGGGTTCATTGAATTCCCCGGGGATTGCTCATCCCAGCAAAGAAAGCGTTCATTTTACGGTGAATGGAAATGGGATTCTCTTCGATGACTTGAAGATCTGGAAAGCGGAGTAACAGAACGGTCTCAAAAAAAGATTCACCAAAGATTTTGCTGAGCGATACAATTACCGCGCTCATTGATAATTAAGGAATTACGAGAAAATCCTGCTGTTTTTCCTTTTCCAGTAAAGTCTTGACTCGATTTTTTTAAAAGTTTAGCCTGCGGGCGGTCAATTGCGCCCAGCCCCGTAGCTTTCTCCCTCATCATGTCCCTGTCTCTTATACACATCTCCGAGCCCACGAGACCGAGGC
>CAJXQE010000144.1 GCA_913058215.1 uncultured Verrucomicrobiales bacterium | reverse complement strand
GTTCCAGTGTTGTCCAGCCTCGCTCCCGGCAGTCGGTGGCTGATGCAGGACGTTAGGAGCCCAAAGGAATGACAAAGCAAGGAAAATCGATTCTCCAACGAGTGACAGCATGGCTCTGCTGGTTCGGCGGTGGGCTTTTGCTTTTGACTGCGATCGCTTTCACGGCGACAGCCATCTATGAATGGATCGTTCCCCCGACCGACATGCACCTGCCTGGGTTATTGACTGCGGCTATGATACTCTACGTTGCACCTATTGGAGGCATACTACTGGTATTAGGGGGAATGATGTGGATCGGGATTTCTTTCGCGAACCGCAGAAAATCAACTGACAACAGCTCCTAACAAGCGCATGGAGAGCAACGGCTGCCCCGCCCTGAGTTTGAATGATTCATCGTGATTCACCCCCTTGTCCTGCATCGCGAGTACGCTCCCGGTCAGCCGTGCCTCATGCTTGACGTTCGCCGAAAAAAAAGATGCCTTTGCTCTTTGTGAATCTTCTCCTTTGGCATGTGGTTTCACGGGTCCTGGTTATCTTTATTTTTGTGTCCCACGTTGATCCGATGGTTCCGTCCACCGACGAGATTGAGGTCGGATTTTTTCTCGTATTCAATGGTGTCGCATTTTTAGTTCTTCTGACTGTTGTTTGCGCTCCTTCTGCTTTCGGAAAGCATATTCCGATTCTTCACCGTTCATCTGCGATGATAGGTCTGTTGTTTGGTCTATTGTCATGCGCCCACGATATCCTGGTGGGGTCTGAGTTGATGCATGGGAACGACTATGTTTTTTCGCATCTGCTCTACCCGATGAGCGAGAGCTATCCGATTTTTTACCAAGCGATCCCTTTGATTTTCTTCTTGGCGTCGATGCTATTGGTCGTTGGGGGAGCGATCACTCTTACCCTGGGAAAAACGCGGCGAACAAGCCGCGGCGGCCAACATCATGAACGCGATGAGTCGAAAGCTCTTTTCTGGTTCGTTGATTTACCGTAGACTCCATCCGGCGCCGTCGTCATGATGAGGCCGCGCTCAAACGTTCGGCTAAGAAAATGAACTCACTCCTACTTGAACGATTTCGCGATGCCATTTTCGTCCCTCCATTGATGGTGGCCGCGTCTCTGCTTCTTATATCCGGGATCGCTGATCTAAGGGGAAGCGTTATCGTGATGAAGCCCGAGGCCGCCGAGGAGGAGATCGCGGGAGCGGATGCTGTCTTTGAGGCAGAGGTGAAGGGCGTGACTAAGAAGCTGTTCGTCGATGGTAAGGAGGTATCCGAGAAGGAATACGAGAAACTCGTTCATCCCAATCCTGGAACGCAACGGGTGGTTGCTGCGAGAGTTGAGTTCTCGGCTACCTTTGAAGTGACTAAAGTTTACAAGGGCGTTGATTTGAAGAAGGGGGCCGAATTCTCTCTAGAGTGGGGAGATCTATTCAACTCGATGTGCCCGCACTCTGAAACGAGAGCGCTTCGAAAAAGCACAGTATGGAGCTATAGGAAGGGTCGTGATAAGCCATACAAGCCCTTTGTCTCCGAAGCCGAGAAAGTGATGCGCAAGACGATAGGCGGAGAGGCCGCTGAGCCGCAACCGACCCAAGCCGAACAAGGCGGCGCTGACCAATCCGCTACCGCCGTGGATTCGAAAGCTGAGGGTGGAGAGAAAGCAAAACTGGATTCGGGGGTCCGCTCCCCGTAGCGGATGGCAGGCCTCAAACGTTCAGTGCAAATTGAAGCTTGAACGCTTTACCCTTCCCCGTCCGTTAGAGTAAGGTCTACAAAGATAAACAATGAATTCTTTCGCTTCCTATCTGTGCGTCGGCCTAGTTGGATTCTCCACCGTTACAATCACTAACTTGGTTGCGGTGTTTTTCTCCGATCCGCAGGCCGCAGGCTATTTCTCGGATGAATGGTGGTCTCGTTGGTTTCCGTGTTACGCAGTTTTCGGCGTCTTTCTCTTCATTGCTTTGCTGCATGCCCGAACGCACCGAACAAGACGCGGCTGAGCAACCCGCCACCCCGCTATGTGTTGGTATGACACTCTTAACTCGAACACATAACCCTGTTGCAACGCGCCGCTCCCGGTAGCGGGTGCCAGCGCTTCGACGTTCGACATAAGAAATAAAATGAAATCAATCCGCCGAAATGTTGCTCTTGCTGTGATGAGTGTACTTTGCGTTGGCATGTATTCTACGGCAGAAGATTCCAAAGAAACCAAACCGATCGCTAAACCATACGTTCATGGAATCTATTTAGTTATTGCATGCCGTCGGGTAGAAGGAGCTGGAAAATTCCCAATATCATATTCTGAACATGAGGTCACAGCGATAAACGGGAAGAAACTTGAGAACCCATTCAAAACCCACGTCGAGTATCTGGACTCTTTTGATATTCCTGGAAATCAAGAAGTGGTAATCTCTGGGTATTACACAATGAAACAAATAGGAAACCCAACATGGCCGGAGGAATCACCAGAAGCAAAATACATGGATTTCTCTCAACGACTCTTTAGTTTTGTTGATTTCTTTATTGCTACAGGAGTACGGTCACCAGAAGAGGAAAAGACGCGCTTTGAGAAAGAAGTCGCAAGTAAAAGATAAAAATGGAGAGCCGAACAATGCGTCGATCCTAACGCCTGACCCGCTGCGAGTCGAGATCACCATGACCATTCAACCATTGCCCCAGGAATACGAGCTCGCCCTTGGTCAGGCGTATGATGACTCAAACGATATGTGGAGGAAAGAACTGCACGCCTTTTGAATTAGATGCCTGTTCCAAAATTGTCACCGATGAAAGCCATTCTGTTTTCGACTCTCTCTTTTTTTACGTTCTCAGTATTGATTGCTGAAGACCTTTCTCCCAATAAGTATGGATTAACGCCAGTTCATTACGCTGCCCAAAAGAGAGATGTAAGCAAACTCAAGGAGCTCTTGGATAGCGGAGCAGACCCCAATATTAGAGGAACCACTGAGTGGACTCCTTTGCTTAGTGCGGTTGTTGTCGGAAATTTGGAGGCAATCAAAGTATTATTAGCAGCAGGCGGTGACGTAAACGCTAAAAATGTGTATGGATCTATTCCATTACACCATTCAACGTATGATGTTGCATTGCTACTTTTGGAAAGCGGAGCTGATGTCAATGCCGTGAGTAAGAAAGGTTGGACCCCACTTCATTCAGCTGCTTTCTTTGGCCGAACCAAAACCGTTCAACTTCTTTTGGATCGAGGGGCGAAACACGATGTGCAAAATTCTGATGGCCACACGCCTTTACAACTCGCACAACAGAAGAAAAAAAAGGAGGTTATTTCCTTACTTAGCAAGCTTGATTAGCGTGAATCGGTGACACTCGGCACCCAGCAAGACATATCAAAACGCAGCTGGCAAGTGATGCCTCTTGGGAGTTCTTGACGTTTTTCGTGTTTGGGATTTCGTCTTTTGTGGTATCATCATTTAGCACCCGGCACCACTGCCAGTGCTCAATCGTTCGCTTTGAAAATTATCCATGAACATACACATAGAACGTAGTGAGCGCTGGGGAGCAATCTTTTGGGCTGCCGATGACCAAACCGGGACCAATGCTATGTTGCATGCTGGCGATCCCTACAATCTAGATTCGATTGACGCAGAGGCTGAGGAGCGTCTCCGCAGGATTCTTGATATAACGAGTCAGGAGAATTGGTCTGCATATGGCATCGACGCCCAAACTTTCGCATCGATGCTTTCCAAGTGTTTTACCGATTTGCTTCCGTCCTTTGACCCAATTTTTCGTGATGGCCCATCGTTCAAGGTTCCACAGCCGTTACGCGAAGCTCTCGAACTTGAGGATTCAGTAATGACGGTCGCAAGCTGGATCGAGACCTACCCGCATTCCGAATAACAACCAGCGAACAAGTCGGCGATGGACAAGCCCGATCCCGTTGTGAGTTGATTGACTTCCGTAATTCGAATCCTTAACTTCCTATCGAGGCAGCGCTCCCGGATCGGGCTGCCATGCCTCAAACGTTCTGCTGAGAAATGATGGCCCTCGTAATACTGTTCGGATTCTCGATCCTGATGAACGGTAGTTCGTTCGCCGCTATCCACGGAAGATTCGCGCAACAGCTTGAACTGCCGGGATCGATAGTCATTCCGTATATTCCCTGGGTTGCGCTCGGAATTTATGCCTTCGCAATCTTTACGATTAAGCGCATACCGACCACATGGAAGCGGTGGGCAGCATTCGTCGCTACCACGATCGTAATGAATTTCGTTATTGTGTATCCTATACTCGTTCTCGAGCGGGGCTCTGCGCGGATTCCGATTGATGACTTTCTGACCCGCGAGAGCAAAACGACGCTGGAGGCAAATTATCCGATCAAGTGGATTTCATACTCAAGTTCCGGCGAAGGAGCTTGTCTTCGCGTTCGGCGAGCTGACTTCTCAGATGAGTTGGCGCGTTTCGTGTCCAACCTTGAAACAAGACAAGCCGAACAAGGCGTGGGTGGACTACCCGCTACTCCGCCGCGAGTCGGAGATTGAACTCTAACGAGAACCCTTTATCCTGAATCGGAGTGGCGCTCCCAGTAGCGGGTGCTACCACTTCAGACGTTTGCGAAGAAATAATGCCATGAATCGAAGTCACAAGGTTGCCCTCATATTCGCTATTTCGCTGGCGACGAATTCCGCAATTGCCGCCGAAAAAGCCGCGCCGGCGCAATCGAGAAACTTTTCTCAATGGGCTGGCTCTTGGGTCATTTCCGAGGAAGCTAATCGACTTCTAGGGTTTGCTGATGACGCAAGCAGCAGCGATGTGGTAAGCGATCATCCAATGTCATTCCGACTTTCGCTGGACAAGGTCGTCGGCGTAAACATCGACGCCAAGGATTTTGCAGAGTTTCGTGATTCACTGTTTCGGCCAATGGGTCACAAGATCGTCGCCACAGGAAAATGGGAAACTATGTTTCGTGTCGACCCCGGGATTGAGACTGATTGTTACGTGACGCAACATGACGGCCACACATTCCTTTGGGTGGGTGCGCCATACGTCGGCATGTTTGGTGGCAGAGTCGTTTTCATTCAGGGCTCCAACCCGAAGCACGACTTTCTGGCATTTAATTTTAATACCGTATCATCAGAGCGCACTCCGGATAGCGCCGTTTATCGGAGGATGGGGAAGTAGCGCGACGAGCAGAACAAGCGCATGGAGCGCAACGGCTGACCGGAGCGGAGTTCGCATGATTCAATTGAGATAAAACCCCAGTCCTGCATCGAGCGGGCTTTCCAGGTCAGCCGTGCCTCATGCTTCAACGTTAGGTCTAAAATGCGAATATCATTGCCTAGTTCACTTTTCGCCGTAGCGGTTGCGATCTGTGTCATTTCGCTCGCGGGTTATGTCTTTGCCACACGAGGAAATAGTGGTTTCCATGAGAACTGGCGGATGGACCGAGTAGCAAAAATCCTTGAAGAAAACGAGGATATCAAAAGTGCCTACGGACCTTTATGTACGGTGAAACGGCTCGATAGTGGACTCCAGATGAGTGCAGTTTTAGGCGGCATTTATGGCCACATTTCACAGTTTGAGGTTTCAACGCCCAATGGGCCAAGATTGCTGTCTGTGAATTGGTATAGTTGTGGTCAGGGCCTATTTGCGGACGTCTCAGGATTCAAAGAGTTGCCCGATCAATGAACTGTTTTCCGTCATGCTGGGCTGAAATCCAAACGGACCTAACAAGGCGGAGATCTCAAGCCCGATCACGTCACGGGTTGATTGACTTCCCTGATTAGAATCTCTAACCTCCAATCGAAATCTCGCTCTCTGACCGGGCTGAGATTCCTCAAACGTTAGATGAAGGAAATTCGAAAGAAGCGAATTGCCATATCCGTTCTTGCCTTCGTCGTGATGCTTGCGGCAGGCACTGGCTACCTCCTCTATTTTCCATTCGCGCTCTCAAATAAGGTAGAAGAGCTACAGCGCGAAGGCAGGGATTTTTCATCGACACCGATTTTTCGAATCCTTTGGACTCCGGCGAATCACCTTCATAATTCGTGGGATGCCTATCGAGATTACAATCACGCTCAATTGAAGCACCTACCCAACTACGAAGGCATTGTTTGGCTGATCAAGTAGGTTTGAAGACCGTTCACCCGAAGGAACCAAAATGACATCTAACAAGTCAGCGCACCGAACCCGCTTCCCCGCTCCTAGTTTTCTTGCGTTCTGGCTTCGATTTCGCTTCAATCTCACTCGAAACAGTCATTGGCTTCGTTCCAGCGGGCTCGGTGGCTTTTGACGTTCGGCATGAAACCCCTCGCCGTTCACAAATACGAAAGAATTAGCCCGACAAAATAACTAATGACAAATCAACAAGCACGCTTAATTGGAACCGCCATCGCTCTTCTAGGAGGCGCGGTCGCAGCTACTACAGCGAATCTGGACATTAACGTCGGCATCGTAATTATCGTCATTGCCAGTGTGCTCTTCCTCGTAGAATATTTCAGAAGTCTGAAGAACTGACAGCCAATACCTATTTTGGAGCTTTCCCGTACCACTCAACAAAGAACGTCAACCCGCTCGGGCGTAGAGAGGAACTGACAAAGAGATCAGATCTCACAACCAACTATAAATTCTTAATGGAATACGTTGCAATTATACTCATCTGCGGATTGTTCGCGGACAGCCTGCTCACGAGACAGAAACTAAAGGATCTCACTGAGCGCATCAAGGATATCGAGAAAGCCATGAGGGACAAATAGATTGCCGAACAAGTCAGTGGTGGCAACGGCGGACAACGTCGCTAGTTCGCTTCGCTCTGGACGCCCAATCTCCACCGCGCCACACTTCAAACATTCGGCTCAGAAATGCACATTCATCCTCAAGAACTATTTTCTGAGATTGGATATGCATTGTGGCAGATTCAAGCAGCTGAGTTCGCACTTGTCCACCACATCGCATTAGTTCTAAAGGAGCCTGAAGACCTTGAGGCTTTTGAACACCTGGCTACCAAGGAGGGCAAAAGGACGTTGGGCCAACTGATCAAAGAACTCAGAAAGCATTCCGATTTACCTACTGATCTCGACGATCGGATCTCTGCTTTTGTAGACGAACGAAATTGGATAGCACATCGCATCTTCAAAGAATCTCACTCCGATCTTCACAGCGAAACTAAAGCTTCGATCCTTCTGCAACGAATCGAAGATCTCGGAGATGAAGCACTTGAGGTTGCCAAGATATTTTCGGATGCAACGAGGGATTGGGTTGTTGCGAGCGGAGTTTCGACTGAGCGTCTGGCTAGACTTGAGCGAGAGACGCTGGGGCAATGGCAGCGCCAGCCGTCAACCAAAGCCGAACAAGCCGAGGATTCCAAGCCCGATCACGCTCCGAGTTGATTGACTTCCCTGATTAGAATTCCTATTCTCCTATCGAGATCGCGCTCCCAGATCGGGCTGGCATCTCTAAAACATTGTGGCATGAAATCACGAATCCGAAATCTTGCGCTCGTGTTTATTTTCGTTTTCACTTTGCCATCTCCTAGTTCTGCGGAATCACTCGTTCCGGCAGAGATCGGCGGAACGACTAACTATTTATATAAGCTCAAAGAAGCGTTACTCGCCTTCAGAACCGAATACGGGGTTTTTCCAAATGGGACTAACGTTGAGATCTGTCAGACCCTCTCAGGTCGAGTTATCCGCGGTCAAAATCCTCGAAAGATTGTCTTTTATTCCTTTCGAAAACCAACCGGACACTGGTGGTGGAGGAAGCCAGGAGATTTGAATCTTGCAGGCGAACCAATTGATCGCTGGGGGCAGCCTCTCCGATTCTCATATCCGCAGCCCGGCAACATCGAAATTTCTTCACCAGGGCCACCGAGGAGACCAAAGTGGAAGAGTGGCATGAGCGTTACGATCCCCTGACACCGCAAGGCCGCAACAAGCCGGCGATCGCAAGCCCGATCACGCTCCGAGTTGATTGACTTTTCTGATTCGAATTCCTAACCTCCTTTCGAGACATCGCTCCCAGATCAGGCTGCGATGCCTCAAACGTTCGCCGAAAGAATGACTCAAATGATGCCAGCGATCGCAGCTGATTTCGCACTAGGAACTCCGAATTAAAGTAAGATTACATCAAATGAATAAACGACTGATTACCTTCTTCCCTCTTGTCCTTCTGATCACTGCCTTCCTGTCTGCTGGAGTCTTTCCCGACCGAGATGGCTTTGATCGATATGGCGGGTATCTCTCGATCAAGGGCGAAGCAACCGGAAGGTTTCATCTACAAGTCATTGAGGATCGCCACTTCCTGGTGACACCGGATGGCCATGGATTCCTGTCGGTCGGAGTGACCCACACCGGCGGCCTTTCCCGGCCGGATCAGTCGAAGCGCGACCATCTCCGCCAGAACCTCGATAACGATTGGGGAAAGGCGAATACGGAGCTGGTTTCCCATTTCCGCAAATGGGGCTACAACAGCCTTGGCTATGACTCGCATCCCAGCACCCGGAAGCTGCTACCTCACTTTGCCTCCTGTTACCCGACAAGCAAAGTCAGCTCGTGGCAGGGCAAGCAGATCAGGTTCCCTGATGTGTTCAGCGATGGTTGGAAGCAATCGGCCCGCAACGAACTTGAGCAGATGGCAAAGCGATTCCCTGATCATCCGAACCGTATCGGCATCTACTGGACAGACATGCCCGCATGGGATCTCAAACAAGCCAAGCGTGTGGCCGGCAAGACTTGGGTGGATGCCATCCGCGAACTGCCAGATGATGCGCCCGGCAAAAGGCGCTACGAGCGTTTTCTCCGTGAGAACGGCGCAAACGTTTCGGACCAGGACTTTTTGGTGCTCATCGCCCGCGAGGTCTATTCCCACATCGGTCCCCTCACTCGGAAACTGGCTCCGAATACGCTGGTATTCGGAGAGCGCTACTCTGGCACTGCGATGCCTTGGCGGGTCATCCAGGAAGCGCTACCGTGGATTGATGTTCTATCAGTTCAGCCTGGTGGGTCCTTGTTCTCTGAAACGGACTTTGAGCGGGCTTATCGGGAGACGAAGAAACCGGTGATGATCTGCGACCACCAAGTAAGTTTCACCACGCCTGAACACTCCAATGTAATGTGGAAGACGTTGCCTGACATCGCCAGTGTGGGGGAGGCGCATGCTAGGTTCTTGCAGGACGGGTTCTCTACTCGTTACCTGATTGGATACAACCGCTGCCAGTATATCGATCGCTATAAAGGCGAACTGAAGATTCTCAAGCAGGGCCTGCTTCAGGTTGATGGAACTCCGTATGAAGAACTGGCGGCCACGGTGCAGCGAAACAACTGGCGGCTTCATCAGCGTTTTCTTGGAGCACAGGAGGAGCGAAAATAGGATTCGAACAAGCCGAACAAGCGCATGGAGAGCAACGGCTGACCCGCCCCGACTTCGAATGATTCACCGGAAACACAGCCCCAGTCCTGCATCGAGCGCGCGCTCCCGGTCAGCCGTGCCTCATGCTTGTCGTTGGGCTAAAAAATCCCGGACTCAACATTTGACTCGCTAAGATCTAAAGAAGCTTACCAACCAAAAACGAACAGTAATCTCAATGAGCAATAACTTAGAACAGGCAAAATCATTTTTCGAAGCATGTGAAACCGGTCAAGGGTGGGAAGGTTGCCAGGCTTACTGTCATCAGGACGCGACGTTTTCGGCACAAGCAGACGCCCTTGGCGACCTCAGCACTCTTGAGGGTTACACCGAATGGATGAAGAATCTCCTTACTCCGGTTCCGGATGGACACTACGAGCTGAAGTTTATTGCGGAGGATTCGGAGCGAAACTGTGTATCCGCATTTGCAGTCTTTCATGGAACTCAGACGGGTCCTGGCGGCCCAGGCGAACCGACTGGAAACACCGTTGCGGCTGACTACGTCTACGCCATGCAGTTTGACGAAAACCGGATCAAACACATGACCAAAATTTGGAATGACGGAGTGAGTCTCCGTCAGTTGGGATGGGCTTAGAAGGTGAAGGTCGAACGGCGATTTCAACGAAACCAAAACAAGCCCAACAAGACGGAGCAGGACAACCGCTAACGCGGCGTCTGTCCTCAAACGTTGGATCAAAGACACGATACAATGAAATGCAAAGGCACCACTGTTGCGATCTTGGCAATAGTTTTTACTATCTCATCAACGCGTGGGGAGGAGAAGACCAAAGTTCATCCCAGCGCAGCGCACTTGGTGAAAGTGGCTTCGCTACGTTTACCCGACGAAGAAGTGAATCAGCCCTTTCTGATTAGAGCCGCGTTTGATTTGGGGGAGGTTAGCTATGGTGCTGCGATGGGATGGAGAAATCCGCATCAAGTTGTGGCGATTCTGTTCGACCTCCGTGATCAATCTCCATTGGCCATCTCGGTGGGCAAACAGACAGTCATCTACGATCCGATCAAGATGACGTTGCATAGCGCTGCAGGAACCAGTTTATCTTGGCTAATCAAGAATACCGAGGAAGAGTTTCAAGCTCGCTTCGAATTCGAGTTTGGGCGCAACAACCATCTCGTGGACTTGGACTTCGAATCCATCTTTCGCGGGATTTCCCCTGATGCGGAGGTTGCGAAGCTGGACGGGCGTGATCAGGCCTACTCATTGACCGCCGCAACCGATTTTGGTGTCGACCTTCGGGCTGTTATCGAGCTTGGCTCAAGCATGCCGCTGAGGCAGTTGGAATTAGCGAACGAGGAGGCCCAAGTAACGATTTCATTCGTGCTAGACGAGTTGCAGGGACGCTTTCCCGACGCCTTCTTCACCTTTCCTGCAGACGGTCTGGCCGGAACAGACCTCCCGATGGAGACGGTTGAGCAGGCGGGAGAAAAGGGTGAGCTGAGCGCAGAGAATTTCCGTAAGCTGGGCGATGCGATCGGCTTTGCCTCTTTAGCCAGAGCCGCCATCGACGAGCCTCGGCTTCGAGAACATGCGCTTTTGTCCGACGTTCAGATTAACTGGGATGAGATCGCTAAACAGGACGCTAAGATCACTGGAAAACTTCGCGAAATTTTTCGAACACAACTCGAAACTCTCAAAATCCAACAAGGCGGCGCTGACCAACCCGCTACCGCACTGGACTTGAAGGCTGAGGGTAAAGAGGAACCCAATCTAGAATCGGAGGGTCGCTCCCAGTAACGGGTGGCAGGCCTTTACGTTGTGCAAAAAAAATATGGTCGGAACGATCCTTACTGCGAAAGATGCTTTGATAGGCACTTGGAACTTCCTATCGATAGTGATTTTGATCCCACTGTTGACTGGCGTTCTCTCTCGGATTTTCATCACGAAATTTCTTCTCGCAATGTCAGTGGCGATTCTAGTGGGGTTGTTTCTAGTGGCACTTAGAATGAAAATCCTCGGTTTTATCGATATTTTAGATCGAGATGATTTGGTATCCGTGATCGGATTCTTCGTTTTAACAACAATCTTCTTCTCAACTCTTGGTGTCGCGATAACACGAATGCTCTATATCCGGCACTCCGAACGCCTCCAGCACTGACAGCACAACAAGTAGTGGCACCCCAACCCGATCCCGCTACGAGTTGATTGACTTCCTTGATTTGAATCCTTAACCTCACATCGAGATCGCGCTCCCTGATCGGGCTGGCATCTCTTTAACGTTAGCCCGAGAAAATGATCGCGAAATTCCTTTCAACGATTACGATTGTTGGCCTCCTTGCTGGGAGCGCTATCGCGGAGCCTTCCCTCACAAAAGAACAGGCCTCCAAACTCGCCAGGCTGATTCTTGACGCGCCCCAATACGAAGAATACAAGGGAATCTTCGATCCCGAGAAACTCATCTACGACCCGAAGATAAAGCTGTGGGTGTTCAATAGAAATTTTCCCTTTAGTAGTGGGGTGCTCCATGTGTTTGATTTACGAGAGGAAGACGGGTTCTACCGCCTGGGAACAATTTCCACTCACACATTCTCCAAGAGTGGGCCCAAGTTCCGCATCTCACCAGGTTTGAGGAGGCCGATCAGGGATCTACTCAAGGAATTCGAAATGAAGGAAAAGCAAAACAAAGGCTAACAAGGCGACGCTGACCAATCCACCGCCGCTGTGGATTCGAAACCTAAATGAACGCAACAAACTTAAATCCAGAGTCAGACACTCGCCAGAGAAAAATATGCCTACATTAATCATCAACCGTGACTCGGGCTACGCAAATTCGCTGGCGTCCTACAAGCTCCTCCTAGATGGAATCCAGATCGGAAAGATCGCATCAGGGGAATCCAAATCATTCGAAGTCACACCCGGCGAGCACACGATTCAGGCAAAGATTAATTGGTGCACGACAACAACTGAATCATTCATCGCCGACGTCAATGAGACCGCCTTCGAGGTTTTCAGCCAGCTAAGAGGCTTTAGGATTCTGGGTGCGATATTTGCTATTTTTATTCCACATAGCTATATCGGAATCAGAAGATCTGAGCCAGTCTTGCGAGACCAGACTCATCCAGAAAACGATGGCGAACAAGACGTCGTTCCTAACGGCTGACCCGCCACGACCCGAAAGCGTCATGACCTTCAACCATCAACTCAGCAATCGGAGAGCGCCCTCGGTCAGGCGTAGGATGACTTGAAAGTTAGGTCGGAAGGCAGAAAAGGTCGGAAAAATGAAAACACGGTTCTACACTTTATTTGCGATCGGGGCCGCGCTCACGATGCTGTCCGCGGCGGACAAGGATGAAGGGAAAGGCCTGATTGCCTCCATCCTCCCCATTAGCGGTCTCGAGGATGTTGGCGCACTAAAGTATTATGATGCCAGCGACGCATGGTCAAATAGGCACCCGATTGCCATAACAAATGCGAGTGACGTTGACATCGAAATCACGGAACATACTTCTGGGCCGCAGGTCACCTTCGAGTTTAGGGACAGTTCAGGATCGACCTACGTTGCGGAAGAGCCTTTTCATCACGGCACAGGAGTGTTCCGGAAGTATCGTATTGCGCCAGACGAGAGTGTTCTAATTCATGCACAGCTCAACATCAATAAGATTCCGGGCGATCTCTTGCGTAAACTGGAAGGCGGTGTGAATGTTTTTGAGGTGCGAGTCACTTTTAATTGGGCTGGCAGGAGCGTGAAAAGCGATTGGCGAAAGGCAAACGTATACAAGGACCGATGAGCTAACAAGCGGGTGGACACCATCCGCCTACACGTTCCGAGTCGACATGACCCTTTCAACTCGAAGCCTTAACCCTGTTGCGGAGTGGCGCTGCCTGTAGGAGGCGGGTCACCCTTCACGTTAGCTCAAGAAATGATTACATCGCCACCTTTTGTGAATCTAGTCGTGATCCGATCGGAGGACATCGATCGAGCTGTGACTTTCTATGAGGCTATTGGCCTTACATTCCAGAAGCACAGTCACGGATCTGGACCGGAACACTACGCATCTGAGAAGGCTGGATTCGTGTTCGAAATTTACCCGCTGTCACCGAAGCAGCAGTCGACTGTGTGGACTCGCCTTGGATTCTCGGTCGGTGATGTTGATGCGCTCGTAGCCCGACTAGCTAAAGATGGAGCGAAGATTGTTTCCAGTCCGACAGATTCGGAGTGGGGGCGCCGAGCAGTAGTGAAGGATCTGGATGGACACGCGGTCGAGCTTGTAGAACCAAACAAGAGAGAACAAGCCGCGGCACCCAATCCCTGACCGCGCTTTGTTTTCGGATCGAATTTATGAATTCAACACTTAACCTGTCATCGACGTACGCCTCCCGGTCAGGGATTGGTGCGCTTTGACGTTCGACAGAAAATGAAAAACTACTTCATCGGAATCTCCCTGTGCTTTTTGGTTTCCTGTGCTTCGGCAAAGGCGCAGACACCAACTGATCCTGAACTTGATCGTGTTATCGGAAAGGTGTTTTTGATCCTGGCTGAACAATACACGGTATCTGGACAAAGCCACGGCCAGCTCAGCCTCTGGGCCAATGCGAAATTAGGGTCAGTGGCCTACCCAGAAAGCATGGCCAACAGTGCAAAAACAAGATGGGAAACGGAGATGGTTCCCACAGAATCGGGAATTGTCTTAAAATTTAATCCACCCTTCGACCCCAGTATAACGCAGAAGGCAAATTGGGGAACTTATCATGATGATGAAGCGAAAAAGTTTGTAGTCCTCGTTCCCCTTCCAGGCAAAAAAGTCATTTCGATCACGGGAACCTACGGCCCCACTTTTCCGAGAAAATATGTAGATCGACTGATTGAGCTTTCTAAATCCGGTGAGTAGATCAACAAAAGTCGAACAAGACGTCGCTGACGAACCCGCTGCCTCTCTGAATTCGAAAGCCAAATGGCCTCACTAACATTAATCTCGCAATCGAAGTCGCGCCGCCAGCGGCGGGTCGCAGGACTTTGACGCTCGACCTGGAAAATGAGCCCAAATGAGGAGACCGCTGTAAAGTCAGCTCACGACGTCCTTCCTGAAGGCTGCAAGTCTGATCCTGCTTCGGAAGAACAGCTTAAAAATTTCGAATCAGAATTTGGATCGATCCCTTTGGACTACCGGTGGTATCTTTTGAACTGCGGAGGAGGTGTCATTGGATCTGAATGGATTGATGGGATTGGTGAACTACCTGAAACTCACCGCAAATTTCAAAAAGGGAAAGATGAAGGGCACCATTCGCTCACGAATTTCTTTCCAGTCGGTTGGGATGGAGGCGGGAACCCTTACGGATTCGATCTCGATTCAGAGGCTATCGTTACTGAAGACCATGGTTTTGGCGGGATTCATCGCGAGGCGGACAACTTTTACGAACTTCTCACGATCAAGGGCCTAATCAAACGGGTCGAACAAGACGGCGATGGCTAGCCCAATTCCGTTCCGAGTCGGTTGACTTTGATGAATCGAATATGTAAACTTTTTTAATGAGGCAGTTCCCGGATCGGGCTGCCATGCTTTGAGCGTTAGCCTTACATTAGACATATGAATAAGAAGATAGATGGTAGCTCCAAAAAATTCCTGCCCATTTGGGTATGGGTAATCGCACTTATCCAAATCTTCTTAATTCTTTTCTTCGCGATTGGGACAGCTCTGAACCCAGAGGGTTTCATATCAGAGTCCGCTCAGTTGGATTATGTGACGATGCTTTATATTATTAGAAATGTGACGATAGTAATCGGGATAATTGTAGCGCTTTTACTTAAGAGTCGCCTAATGCTTTTTGGAATGTTACTTGTCAGGATGTTGACAGATGTAGCCGATGTCTTTGCGGTATACGTCTTTAATGTAGAAGTAATAAAATCAAGCGTGCCTATGGTGGTAGCTATACTTATAGTTCCTGCTCTAGTTGCCCTCTGTTTCTTGTGGAAGAGAATTAGCCAGGAAGAGAAGCTCTAGTATCACATGCTCGCTAACAAGGCGTCGAACCTAAGGCCTGACCCGTTGCGAGGTCAATCCGCCATGATCATTTAGCCATCAACCCAGCAGTCGGTGCGCGCCCTCGGTCGTGTGCAGGATGGCTTCGACGTTCTGCTGGAAAATTGGAACTCATGAAAATCGCACTTTCAGTCTTTCTGGCATTCTCGCTTTCATCCTGCGCCACACGGGACATTTCCGTGACGGACAGGACCTGTAGCCTTTCTGGCTCCGATGTAGACGGCCACCAACATTTTTCAAGTTCGGAATATCGGCCTTACGCGTGCATTCGAGCGATCGATGGTTCGCCCGTTAAGAAATTTGATGCAATGGTTGTCGATGCGGGCGGGCGAGAGATCATCGCCCAGACGGTTCAGTGTACGAGTACCGGAACTGGCGCTTCAAATTCTGACGGCTCTTTCCGAACGTTCCGAATCCTCGCAGATTTGCAACAGGGCAAGTCCTACCAGATTGTCGCGAAAGTGACAGTCGCTGGAACCGTGCTCAAAGTGAAAGATGTCACGGCAGGAAGAAATTCAGATGTGGATGCCACGATATCGGTCATTGAGGGGTATATCAGCCATGGATGGCCGCCTCGCCAAACAGGCTATTCAAAATCGGTGCCGAACAAGGCGACGGTGCCAACTAGATCCCGCGATGAAGCAGAAGACCCTCTTTGATTTCACCCTCAAGCCCGTTTGCGACTGTCGCCCTCGGATTAGGTGGCATGTCCCTAAGGTCCGTTGCTAATCTTATCCGGCGATACTCACAAATTTGATCTTCGCCTTGCGCCTTGTATGCTAAGCTAAGAGAATTCTATGAAAGCGTTCGTTCGAACACTCGCGGCACTTGCATTCAGTCTGTCGATTGTCGCAGGTCACGTAAATGCCGACCCCGGGACGCCAGTGGAACAGTATGCGGCTCTTCTCAAGGAATATGGACCCGCCAGCGGCGCCCTTCGTATGGCCGAGACCGATCTTGAGCGGAAGGTGGCGGTGGAGAATCTCGGTGCCTATCCATCGAGGTTCCTCGATTTCGCCGAAAAATATCCTAAGGACCCGGTCGCCCTGACAGCGTTGAGACAGGCGATTCAGGCCCTGGGTTCCACAGATTCTGCAGCCCAGATCGTCTGGGAGACGAACCGTTCCGACTTCCCGGCCGCGCCCAGGGATGGTTCGGCTGTCAGGACTGTCAGCTTGCTGATGCGCGACCACGTTCTCAGCGATAAGATCGGTCCGGTGTCCGATCGGCTGAGGTATTCCTACCGATTGGAAAGCGAGGAGTTCCTGGGAGCCGTGCTGGAGACAAATCCGCATCGCGAAATGCAGGGGCTCGCCTGCTTCGCATTGGCGCAATTCATGCACGATAAACTGCGGGCGTTGCGTCTTGCCGAGGACCGCCCGGAGTTGGCAGAGTGCTACGGGATCGTATTCGGCAAAGACTATCTTCCGGCGCTGCGGCGGCTGGGCAGGGCCGACCTCAGCAAGAGAATTGAAACACTGTTCGAGCGAGCCGTAAGCGATTACAAGGACGTCAAATTTCGCTCCGGAACGATTGGAGAACTGGCGAAGTTGGAGTTGAATGAACTGCGTCATCTGAGCGTTGGGAAAATCGCTCCAAAGACCGAAGGCAAAGATCAGGATGGAGAGTCCATGAAACTGACGGATTATCGCGGACGGGTGGTGCTGCTTTATTTTTGGAGTGAGTTTTGCCTCCCGTGCCGGACGACTTGGCCTCACGACCGGTCACTCGTGACGAACTTGCGTGACAAGCCATTCGCGCTGATCGGCGTCAATCAACTGTTCGGCGATTCCAACGAACGCAAACCGGGCGAACTCAAAAAATTCATGAAGCAGAACGAGATCACCTGGCGCACGTTTGACGAAGGAAAAGGAGACATCTCCCGCCAATGGAACTTCCCCGGAACGCCAACTATGTATATCATCTGTCTCTTATACACATCTGACGCTGCCGA
>CAJXQE010000143.1 GCA_913058215.1 uncultured Verrucomicrobiales bacterium | reverse complement strand
CGAGATCAGCCTCGGTCTCGTGGGCTCGGAGATGTGTATAAGAGACAGGGGGAAGTCGTCCTTCCATCTACACCTCAATTTCTGCCGGCGGCTGTGAAATCCGGTGAAGGGAAGCGGCTGACGCGCCTGGATCTCGCGAAATGGATGACGGACCGTCAGAACCCTCTCACTGCCCGGACCTTTGTGAATCGAATCTGGGCCCGGTTCTTCGGAGAGGGCTTTTCCGGAGTTCTCAATGATCTCGGGTCACAAGGGGAATGGCCGACTCATCCTGAATTGCTCGATTGGCTTTCGGCGGAATTCATGGAAAGCGGATGGGATGTAAAGCATTTGATCAAAACAATCGTTATGTCGGAAACGTACCGTCAGTCATCAAGGAGCACGAAAGAAGTGGCCGAGATTGATCCCTACAATCGAATGCTTTCCCATCAGTCAGCTGTGCGTCTGAATGCTGAGTTGATCCGCGACAATGCCCTGGCCGTTAGCGGTTTGTTGAATCCGGAAATTGGTGGCCGCAGCACGAAGCCTTACCAACCCGCAGGATACTATCAGCATCTCAACTTTCCGAGGCGAACCTACGCGGCGGACACGAACGAAAATCAGTATCGCCGCGGAATCTACACCCACTGGCAGCGAACCTTCCTTCACCCGGCGATGAAAGCGTTCGATGCTCCTGCCCGTGACGAATGCAGTATGGAGCGGGAATCTTCGACGACACCCTTGCAGGCGCTGACTCTCTTAAATGATCCCACCTATGTCGAGGCCGCCCGTGTTCTGGCGGAGTCCTCCCCGACCATTGACGCAGCGTTTCAAAAAGTGCTTTCGAGGAAGCCGTCGCCCAAAGAACTTGCCGTGCTCACTCAGCTTTTCGAAGCTGAAAAGACCCGGCTTCAGCAGGGAACTGATGCGGCAGGCAAGCTTCTTGATGTCGGTTTGAGAAAGCCGGGCGTTGAAGGCGATAGAAAAATTGAAGTCGCTGCGCGAACTGCCGTGACCCGAGTCATTTTGAATCTCCACGAAACCATTACCCGTTACTGATTATGAATTCGAATTTTTCAGATCAACTCAATCGCCGAAGCTTTCTCGGTCAATCCATGACCGGATTTGGTGGTATCGCTTTGGCAGGATTGTTAGGGGAGTATGCCCCGATGCCTTCTCATGCTACGGCGGCCACAGCATTTCCCGGAATCATGGGAGAAAACCGGCACGCGCCCGCAAAGGTGAAACGGATCATTCACTTGTGCATGGCGGGTGGTCCGTCGCATCTGGAAACATTCGACTACAAACCCAAGTTGCGTGAGTTGGACGGAAAACCCATGCCGCTTTCCTACACAGAAGGGCAGCAAATCGCCCAGCTTCAGAAAAGAAGAAACGAGCTGAAATGCATGGGCGCTCAGCACGATTTCAAGAAGTACGGTAAATCGGGACAAGAGATGTGCGAAATTTTTCCTCACCTCGGGGAAGTGGCAGACGAGATTGCTATCATCAAATCGATGCAGACCGAACAGATCAATCACGATCCGGCACATACCTTTATGAATTCGGGATCCATCATTCCCGGTCGACCCAGTATGGGCTCCTGGGTGAACTACGGGATTGGAAGTGAAGCGAGCGATCTTCCCGGATTTGTTGTGCTCACCAGTGAAGGCGGCGGTCAGGGGCAGCCTATTTCTTCGCGACAGTGGAGTAATGGATTTCTTCCCAGTAAATACCAGGGCGTTCAGTTCAATTCCAAAGGCGATGCCGTTCATTATGTGCAAAGTCCCGCAGGGGTTCCACGCGATGCCCAGGGAAAAGTGGTCGATGCGGTGAAACAACTGAACGGAATCCTCGGAGAGAACCGCTATGATCCCGAGATCGAAGGGCGGATCGCTCAGTATGAAATGGCCTTCAAGATGCAGGCCTCCGTTCCCGGCTTGATGGATGTGTCAGGGGAAACGAAAGAAACTTTAGAAATGTACGGCTGCCAGCCGGGTGACGGAAGTTTTGCTTCCAACTGTCTTCTTGCCAGAAGGCTGGCGGAGCGGGATGTACGCTTTATCCAGCTCTACCATCGTGGATGGGATCATCACGGTGGCTTGAAAGACAATGTCGCGAAGACTGCGAAGATGGTTGATCAGGGCGCGGCCGCCTTGATCAAAGATCTCAAGGATCGCGGAATGCTCGATGATACCCTGATTATTTTTGGGGGTGAGTTCGGACGTACCCCGATGGCCCAGGGGTCCGGGCGAGATCACCACATCAAAGCATTTTCCATTTTCCTCTGCGGAGGGGGAATTAAAGGCGGTGTCTCTCATGGTGCGACCGATGAGCTGGGATACTCCGCAGTCGAAGACGTTGTCGCCGTCCACGATTTGCACGCCACCATGCTGCACCTTCTCGGGATCGACCACAAACGTCTCACTTTCCGTTTTCAAGGCCGCGATTTTCGACTCACTGATGTTCACGGCCACGTCATTAAACCGATTTTGGCGTAGACGGACTGAACAGAGTTGAATCGATGGGGAGACTCTGTTGAATCGTTCACTCAGGGGAGGTTGCCAATTGCCTGCCTTCGGGTTAGGGGTTTCCGACTCAATCTTTTCAATTCCTTGACTGCTTCCGCCCCAGCTTACAAAACCGTTCCAGCCGCTGCCGCGAAAGAGATTTCGCGCCGTCGGACTTTTGCGATTATTTCCCATCCGGATGCAGGGAAGACGACTTTGACAGAGAAATTGCTTCTCTACGGTGGGGCAATTCATTTAGCAGGAAGCGTTACCTCGAAGAAAAAACAGCAATCGACGTCCAGTGATTGGATGGCGATGGAGAAAGAGCGGGGGATTTCGGTTTCCTCGACTGTCCTGCAGTTTGAATACGAAGGGTGTTGTGTGAATCTGCTTGATACTCCGGGGCACCACGATTTTTCTGAAGATACCTACCGCGTTCTTTCGGCGGTGGATGCAGCGGTGATGGTAATCGATGCCGGTAAAGGGATCGAGCCACAGACCTTGAAACTGTTCGAGGTGTGTCGTCGTCGTGGAGTACCGATTTTTGTATTTATCAACAAAATGGACCGTCCTTCGCGACCTCCACTGGAGCTGATCGACGAGTTAGAGAAAGTTCTCGGGCTGGCACCTGCTCCGATCAACTGGCCGCTCGGAGACGGGCCCAGATTTCGTGGGGTCTATGATCGTGAAAAAGGCGAAGTGAACCTTTTCGAACGGACTCCTCACGGAGCATTCATGGCGCCGATCGAAGTTGCGGGGATCGAAGACGAGAAAGTTCGGGAAGCGCTGGACGAAGAACTCTACGATACGGTGACTCAGGAAATCGAGCTTCTGGACGGAGTGACCGAGCCGCTCGATATCGAACGCGTTCTTGTCGGCGAGCAAATGCCCATTTACTTCGGGAGTGCGATGAATAACTTCGGAGTTCAGAATATGCTGGAGAGTTTTCTCGATCTCGCGCCGCCTCCTACGGGTCGGTGTTCCGATGAGAAAATGGTCGAGCCGGACACGGAAGGTTTTTCGGGCTTTGTGTTCAAGATTCAGGCGAACATGAATCCACGTCACCGCGACCGTGCTGTTTTTGTCAGGATCGTTTCGGGAGTTTTTGAGCGGGACATGCAGGTGATCGATCAGCGAACGGGGAAGAAAGTTCGGCTCGCGAATGCCCAGAAACTGTTTGGTCAGGATCGCGAAACTCTCGATACGGCTTATGCCGGCGACATTCTCGCTCTGGTAGGGAATTACGATTTCCTGATCGGAGATACGCTGACGAGCGATCAAAAAATCGTCTACAATGAAATGCCGCGATTCACTCCCGAGTGTTTCACTTATGTGCTCAACAGCGACACCGCCAACATTAAACGCTACCGCTCGGGTATGGAGCAATTGATGAAGGAAGGGGTGGCCCAGGCATACGATGTTCATGGTAGTGCTCAGCGTGTGCCTTTGTTAGGGGCGGTTGGTCCTCTGCAGTTTGAGGTGCTGAAAGCCAGACTCGAGTCGGAGTATCAGGTGGAAACCCGTCTGGAGCAGTCGCCATGGACAGTGGTGCAATGGGTGCAGGAAAAAGAGCCGGATACTACCCGCAGCGAACTCGATCCTCCTCCGGTGCAAATGCCTTCGGGAGGAGGAATAGCGCGTGATCAGGATGGTCAGTGGGTGGTTCTTTTGGGCGCGAAATACCTCGTCGATATACTGCACAGTCGGAATGATCATTTGAATTTCCGTGACCACGCTTACGACTGATTATTAATGACCGGGATTGCAATTTTTTTACTGGTCGCTGGTTTGCTGATAGCGATTCCTTTTGTTCGTCGACGTCTTAAGCGTGCGCGGCAGAAAGAATGGATGGCACGTCCTTTTCCCGAAGAGTGGGATTCCTATCTAAGAGAAACATTCCCCCGCTACGTGAGCTTGCCGGAGCATGCCGCTGAAAAATTGCAGCAAACGATGCAGGTGTTCCTTGAGGAGAAGGGTTTTGAAGCCTGCGGAGATCTCGATGAGGTGACCGAGGAAATGAAAATACTGATCGCGGCCCAGGCCTGTCTGCTTTTGGTGGGATTGGAGAAGCATGACTTTTACAGTAAGCTCCGCTCCATCCTCGTTTATCCGGTCGCCTTTCATGATCGAGGGAGACGACGGTTTGATCTTCATCAGGAACAGGAGCGTTCGATGCTGGGGGAGTCGTGGAGTAGTGGTTCGGTGATCCTGTCCTGGAAGAGTGTAAGGATGGGAGCGAAGAATGATGATGATGGAATGAACGTTGTGATCCACGAGTTTGCGCATCAGTTGGATCAAGCTGATGGGGCTGCTGACGGGGTGCCCATCCTTTCCGACAGGAAGGCCTACAACGAATGGTCGAGGATTTTTCAACGGGAATACGAAGAACTGGTCGAGGACTCTGAAGACCGGCGTGCTGATCCGCTGCTGGATACTTATGGCGCGGAGAATCCCGCCGAGTTTTTCTCTGTATCGACCGAAACGTTCTTTGAAGAGAGTGAAGAGATGGAGGAGGAGCATCCAGAGCTCTATGCCGCACTGAAGAAGTATTACGGCCTGGATCCGGCGCGGTGGGTGTAACGGTCAGCCTTTTGAAACGTCTATCATCGCATGAGTGAAGTCAGTGAGAAAAGGGTAGCTCTGGTAACCGGTGCATCGAGTGGGATTGGTGAGACGACAGTGGAGCGGTTGCTCGAAGATGGATGGATTGTCTATGGGGCCGCGCGAAGGGTGGAGAAGATGGAGGCTCTCAAGTCAAAGGGAGCGAAAATTCTGAAACTGGATGTATCGGTGGATGAATCGATCATTGATGCGGTCGCGGAAATCATGGCAAATGAAGGCCGGATTGATGCCCTGATTAACAACGCTGGCTTCGGCTTGTATGGAGCGGTCGAAGACACGGACATCGCTGATGCGCGGTATCAGTTTGAGGTGAACCTGTTCGGACTTGCGCGCCTTACGCAACTTGTGCTTCCGCAAATGAGGAAACAGAAGGCCGGGGCAATTGTGAATATTTCTTCGATGGGTGGAAAGGTCTACACGCCACTAGGGGCCTGGTATCATGCTACGAAGCATGCTCTGGAAGGTTGGTCTGATGCCTTGCGGGTTGAACTGAAACCTTTCGGGATCAATGTAGTCATCATTGAACCGGGTGCCATTGAGACGGAGTTTGCCGAAGTGATGGCCGACCCGATGATCGAAAGATCAGGTGATACTGCTTACGGCGAAATGGCAAAAAAAATGAAAAAGGTGACCCTGGACACCTACGCCAGTGGAAAGGCCTCGCCGCCGGACCTCATTGCAAAACTCATTGTCGAAGCCGTGAACCGGAAGAAGCCGAAGACACGTTACGTCGCCGGTTACATGGCGAGGCCGGTGATGTTCATGAGAAAAATTCTCAGCGACCGGATGTTCGACTGGATTTTGAAAAAGGGAATGCGTTGAACTCTATCACTTGGTGATGCCAAGAGTTTCCAGCCTCTCTTTGATGACGGCTCGCTCGGAGTCATGGAAGCGATGAAAGGGGGACGCCATGAAGTCATCACAAACTCCGAGGATAGACAGGGCGCATTTCAGCCCTTTGATGATTGCGGACCCGTGCTGGCCTACTGTGTAGATCGCTTCGCTTAACTCGAGAACTTGCTGGCTCAACTTTCGAACTTCCCCAAGGTTCTCATCGATCGCGGCCTGATAAAGATCGACATAAAGTCGTGGATGCAAATTTGCGCCGCCGTTGACACCTCCATGACCACCCAGGAGAACGCACTCCGCCAGTAGTTCTTCCGGCCCGATGAGGAGGGACCAGTCGGGGCGATGAGCCGCAGCGAGTCGTTGCATTTTCCTGAAGTAAGTGAGATCACCGGAACTGTCCTTCAGACCGATCACCTTCTCCCGGTCCAACGCCCATTCGACTACCTCCCTTGAGAAAGATGTCTTTGTCAGGGATGGCATGTTGTAGAGCATCAATGGAAGAGGGATCTCGGGGAGAAGTTGTTCGATATATTCTCGAAGCTCAGGTTGCCCTGCGGGAAAATAGAAAGGAGCGGAAGTGACGACGGCTTCGGCTCCGAGTTCGGCGGAGGCCTGAGCCAATTGGGCGGACTCGACAAGGGACGTATCAGTGATGCCGACGAGAACAGGAACTCTACCTCTGGTAATCCGGCAGGTATGTTCAACCACTTCTCGCCGAAGTCGGTGGCTCAAACTTGGGGCTTCCCCGGTGGATCCAAGTGCGAAGATTCCAGCGACGCCTCCCTCAATCATGCGTTCGATGACTTGCTCCAGTCCTTCCACGTCGAGAGAATCACGACCGGTTAGCGGAGTGATCATGGGAGGTACGATGCCCCGGTATTTTGGTGTCATGAGGAGCTTCGCGTCAGAAGGAAGGTGGTGTTCCTAAGCATTGGATTCTTTGGAAGTGAAGGAGCTGATGATCAGTCCTACGAGGAAGATCGTTAAGGTTCCGACGACTATGGTCAGGTTTCCGTGAAGGGCCGGCTTCAGCCATTCGGGGAGCCAGCCCTGTCCGGCGGCGCTGAGCCAGAATATGACAAGGACTCCAATGGTGACAGAGATAGCGGCGGCAACGTTTTTCGCTTTGCGGACAATGAGGCCGAGCAGGAAGAGGCCGAGAATGCCTCCGGAAAAGATTGAGGAGATCTTCCACCAGGCATCGAGAGCACTCTCGACACGAATCATGGCGAGAGCGGCACCGGTTCCGAGGATACCGAAACCAATTGTGGCAAAGCGGAGAACGTTCATTCCTCGCGCTTCGGTGGCTTCCTTTTTACTGAAGCGTTTTATAAGGTCACACCAGGTCAGGGTGGCTGATCCGTTCAGTGATGAATCCACAGAGCTCATTGCGGCAGCCAGAACTGCAGCGACGAGGAGTCCCGTGATACCGGCAGGCAATTCCGTTGCGATGAAGTGGGGAAAAACTTTGTCTCCCTTTGAAACCGCTTCGGGAAGCAGATCGGGCTGGGCCGCATAAAAAGCGTAGAGTCCAGTTCCTACGAGGAAGAGTAGCGCCGAGATTGGAACGTAGAGTAAAGCTCCGAGCCAGACGCTTTTTTTTGCAGCCTGGTCGCTGTTGGCGGTGGCATAGCGTTGCACGTAGCTTTGATCGATCCCGAAGTTTTGAAGGTTGATGAACAGGCCGAAAACCAGAATGACCCAGAAAGTTGGCTCTGAGAGCGATGCGCCGAAACTGCCGAGAGAAAATTTATCGGCCTCCGAAGCGATCTGGAAAACCTGCCCGGGGCCTTCCGGCATTCCGGAAAAGATAATTCCGAGACAGAGAAATATCCCCAGGGTTAAGACAATGCTCTGAACTACGTCCGTCCAGATCACCGCTTCAATTCCACCAATCAGGGTGTAGGCCGTAACCAGGACCCCGGTAATCAGGATGATCGTGACAACGCTCCATCCCGTGAGTGGAGCGAGAGCGAGGGCGACCAGGTAGAGGATGGTTCCCACCCGGCCCATTTGAGTGAGCAAATAACAGAGCACGGCATAGACCCGGGCCCAGGGGCCGAACCTTTTTTCCAGATGCGTGTAGGCTGAGACTTCCCCGGATTTTCGATAAAAGGGAACAAAGTAGCGGGTCGCGATCCAGGCGGCGACAGGAAGAGACAAGCCGAAGACGAAGGGGTTCCAGTTTGCGTCGAAACTTTTCCCGGGATTGGCTAAAAAACTAATGCTACTGACAAAGGTTCCAAATATAGAAAGACCGACGGCCCAACCGGGAAGCGCACCTCCGGCCGCCATAAACCCCTCGGTTGTCTTTGACCTTTTCGCCAGCCAGATGCCCAGACCGATAACGAGAATGAGATAGCCGACGAGGACAAGGGAATCGAGAGTATTCATAGTGATGCTTTACCAGAGTCTTGGTTGAGACTGACGGATTTTCCGCAGGGCGGCACGCATTTTTTCGCGGACCTCTTTCTGTTCTCCCTGGGGGACGGGATCTCCCTGCGGCCAGCCTTTTTTCAAATCGTAGAGCGTGTTGTCGCTTTGATACTTCCAGCGCTCGTCCCGAACGATGTGCAGAAGTTCACTTTCGTATTGTTGCGGGGTTTTGTATTTTTTCGACGAATATTGGAACACCCCCCAGGTGTAGGCAACTTCGCGATCAGAATTCCCTTCACTACGGAGAGCTCTTCCAAGATCGTGCCCATCGAGTCCTTCGGGAAGTTCCACGCCGGCCAGTTGACAGAGAGTAGGATAAATGTCAGTCAAGTCGACAGGTCTTCGATAGCGGCTCCCTGCTTTGATTGTTCCCGGCCAGACTGCGAAGAGAGGAACGTTGGCTCCGAGTTCGCTTGGCACGTATTTTCCGCCTTTCAGCATTTGTCCGCGCCAAAGCGAACGAAGATCCCTGGCGTCACTGACGTTGTCAGTTCCATTGTCCGAAGTAAAAATCAGCAGAGTGTTTTCTGCCTGTCCGGTTTCGTTGAGCGCCCACCGGATCGCCCCGAGGGTGTTGTCTACGTAAGTAACCATATCGGGGAAGTTTTTGGCGTCTCCCTTCCGGCCGCGGAATTCTGCACCGGTCCTTTCGGTCGAATCGGTTGGCATGAATGGCCGGTGCGCAAGGATCATGGGGTAGTAGAGAAAGAAGGGGGATTCTGCGGCCTCACCAGCACGAATGAAATCTACAGCGAAATCCCTGAACCTGGCGGGGGAGTATTTCTCCCCGAGTCGTTCCCGCTTTCCATTTGTCCACAAGTGGGTATTCCAGAAAAAATTTCCGATTCCCATCTTGTCTTCGTCGAGTTGCTCCGGGTAGTTGAAAGTCGCGTACTGCGAGAAGCCCGCAAGGGTGGGGCCGAAGGGTTTATCGTCCCAGGCTCCAAGATGCCATTTACCGGTGACCGCGGTTTCGTAACCCGATTTTTGCAGTGTATTGGCGATAGTCGCTTCGGAGTCGAAACGGTATTCGCCCCAGGCGGTGTAGTTGCGGAAATTGTATTTTCCGGAAAGAAGCATGTTCCGGGTTGGACTGCACATCGGCGTTGCGTAACAGATATCGAACTGAATTCCGTCAGTGGCGAGCTGATCAATGTTGGGCGTTTGATAGGACTCGCCTCCAAGGCAGTTGATCAGTTCCCGCCCGAAGTCGTCAACGAGGATGAGAACAATGTTGGGGCGATCCCCGGCATCCACCAATGCGGTCGCGAAAAGAACCGATAGAACTACAAGCCGCGCCGCCCTCATTCTGAATAATCCGGGTTGGCAATGGGTAGTCTCGCCTGAACCGAATTCAGATACCGATTGAGTTTTTTGCGTAGCCCTTGCGTAATTTCAGGATCCGATTGGGCGCGGTCTTCGGACTCTGAAATGTCCTCTTCGAGATGATACAATTCATCACGTCCACTTTCGTAAAAATGAATCAGCTTCCATGGCCCTTCGCGAAGGGCGGAGTGGGGGCGGGTCTTACTGGTAAGCCCATCGTTGATTCCAATTTCTTCGGGAGCTTCTTGAAAGCCGGATTCCGGGTGGTAGTAGGGGAAGTGCCAAACTAAAGGGCGGAGATCTATTTCCGTTTCGGGGGCTTTGAGTATCGGGAGAATCGATTTCCCATCAGTTCCCTCAGGAGCAGGGAGGTCAGCAATCTCTGCAAAAGTCGGAAGCAGGTCGGTTCCGACGACAGGAGTGTGGGATTCTTTTCCTGCAGGAATTGTTTCAGGCCAGCGGGCAATGAAGGGAACGCGAATTCCGCCTTCGTAGAGGTTCCACTTGCTACCCCGGAGTGGAGTATTTCCAGCGTAGTTAGGATGCCCGCCGTTATCCGAAGTAAAGACCACAAGAGTGTCTTCTCCGATTTCTGCATCGTCGATTGCCTTCACGACATCTCCAACCAAGTGGTCGAGGGTTGCGACCATCGAACCATAGTGAGCGAGGTCTTCCCGGCGCGAGTGATCCTCCGGGATTCGCTTCAATGTTTTCTGGTAGAGCCACTTTGCACGGGTGTGGATAGGAGTGTGAACATGAAAGTGGGAGACCATTAGGAAAAAGGGAGTCTGGTGTTCTGACTCAATGAACGAAACCGCTCGTTCATTCATCGTGTCCTTCGGAACTTGTCCGTCGGGAAGGTCCAGAAAAGTGCGTTCTTTTTTCTTGTTCCAATACGAATAGGGATGAGCGCCGAAATCTTCTTCAGCGATTTCAAACCCGTGCGATTTCGGTCCATGGGTTGGACTCCATCCGAGGTAGCGCTGGTGGTGCTGATTCAGATGCCACTTTCCGAAAAACGCAGTCTGATATTCTGCATGTCGCATCACCTCCGGGATTGTCAGCAGTTTGAGATCGAGATTCAGGGTGAATGGAGGTGCCCTCAAAGGAGCATTCACCGGCTGAATTCCGGGCTCGTTTTTGGTTACAAATTCGAAACCGTTCCGGGCTGTAGTTCTTCCAGTGAGGGTTGCTGCCCGCGAAGCGGAACAAATGGGAGCAGGTGCGTAGGCATTGGTGAATCGCAGCCCCTCTTCTGCAAGTTGATCGATATTTGGGGTTTTGAAAAACTCGTTTCCGTAGCATTCCAAATCCTTCCATCCGAGATCATCCGCCAGAATCAGAACAATATTCGGCGTCTGACCAGCCGTGAGAACGGAAGTCATGAGAGTCAGAAATAGAAGAGTGATTCGTCTCATCTATCGAACTCTATAGAGGTGTATGGATCTAATGCAATCCGATTGAAATACGGGAATGCGGACAGATGCTTATTCCGCCTTTGTGTCCAGTTTGGCCCGGCTCGCTTCAGAGAGCTTGGTGATTGGGTATTTGTAGACCGTGCCGTTCTTCAGGCGCAGCAGCGCGACATCCCCTTCAACCCGGAGAAGGGTTGCCAGGATGGTCTTGCCATCGGTGTTGGTCCATTCCTGCTCAACCGGATTCGGAGCAGGCTTCATCTCATCGGCGGATTCCGTTTCAGGGGGCATTTTTCCTTTCTCGCCGCGCTCTCCATTCACAGGTGCTCCGTCGGTAATCCATTGCTGGACCAGTTTGACTTCTTCACTGCTCAGTCGCTCGCCTTTACCTTCCGGAGGCATCGCGTCTTCGTGACCTTCCGGACGATAGAGGGTGATGAATAAATAGCTGGCATCCCAGTCACCGGGAACGACAAGGCTGTTCTTGGCAAAGCGGCCGTGAAAATGAGCCGGGTCATCCAGCTTCAGGCCACCTTTAGCTTTTCCCGATTCATTGCTGTGGCACTCCCCGCATTTCTTCACGAAAATCGGCATGATGTCCTTTTCGTATTCGAGCGCCGAGGCGTTGAATGCTGCAAGAGAAATTAGGGTGATCAAGATCTTCATCGCGATAACTATAGCCCGAAAATTAGGAGATGTTGAAGCCATCTTGCCGGAATAATCTTCGCGGATTGGGTGCAACGTTTTCCTGCATTTGTGGTATACAAAGCGAAAGGGCTTTTATGGATCTGTCTGATTCGAAGACCTTCGATGCCCTTTGTTTTCCCCTGATGACAATTCCTTCCCGTCTTATACGTGCCCTGGCGCTTATTCTTCCAGTCGCTCTTCTGGTTTGCGCCGGATGGTTTCTTCTCCAGGAAGATCGCGGGGATTCGCTGTCATCAGCCAATCCTGAGTCTGTTATCGATGGCAAAAGCATTACGATTTCGAACGAAGAGGATATTCGGCATGCGGATGAAGTCGCAAGGGCATCTCAGGATTCTGACCCTGTTGAGGAATTTCGTTCGTGGGCTGAGAAAACTAAATCAACCGAGGGGCAGGAATCCCGGAATTTGGAGCTTGGGCTCCGTCTCGCCCGTCAAAGACAAGAGGTCATGTTGAAATTGATCCGTGAGGATCCAAGAGAGGCTTTGAGAAACGCATTTTCGTATGATGAACGCGAGAGTTTGCCTGAGGAAGTGAAAGCCCTCGTGGAGACTCCTTTCAGCGAAGGAGTCGAAATGGATGTTTTCCCTCGATGCGCTTCTTCCGAAGAGGGGGAAGCGAAAAGCGAAGAGATTT
This sequence comes from uncultured Verrucomicrobiales bacterium, assembly GCA_913058215.1. Taxonomy (GTDB): domain Bacteria; phylum Verrucomicrobiota; class Verrucomicrobiia; order Verrucomicrobiales; family DEV007; genus Arctic95D-9. Next base: position 4,935 of record CAJXQE010000143.1, on the reverse strand, counting down.
CCAAGCCTTCGTGGCAGCCGAATGATGTGAAGATTACGCTTTCGGACGGATCGGAGTTGGACACTTTTGTGTATGGAAACCGATTGGCTGCTCTTTCGAGGGAATCGGTTCCCGTTCAAGGGGTCTCGTTGGGAGGAAGTGCAGCAATTTACGAAGATCCATTCCAGTTTCTCGAGCCGCGGGAAACTGATGCTGCAAAGAGGATTTTCCCTCAGGGGAATCGGAAGGCGGAGATTGATTTTTATACTGGAAAGAAAATTGAGGGCGATCCGATCGTCGCCCTGGCGAATGGAAAATACTACCAGTTTGCCAGCCGTGAAAATGTGGAGGCGCTGAATCGAAGGGCTGCAGCGATCGAGAGAAATCTGGGGCCGGGCAATGGGAGCCAGTTACTTTTTGCCTTGCGCCATCAGGATGATGAGACGGGAGCGCTCGACACTGACAGTGCTGAAGAGGAATCGGAGGAAATTGCAGCCATTACCTCCAATACGACACGGAGTGCGATCATGATCCTCGTGGATTTTTCCGACAAGGTGGGTACACCGATTGCAGTGAACACACTCCAAACCAGAATGGACGGTGAGGTTCATGATCAGGTTGCTTCAATGTCTTATCACAAAACGGGGATCGATGCGACGGTGCATCCGACCGTTTTCCGGATGCCCCGGCCTGCCTCTTATTACAACGGGACAGATGATGGTTCGAAAAAGAACGGTACGCTTTTTAACGATGCCATCGCCCTTGCCAACGCAGCGGGACTCAACACGGGAAGCTACAATCATCGGTGCATCATGTTCAAGGGGATCGGAATGGGATACTGCGGACTGGCAACCGTAGGTGGATCGAAGGTTTGGCTACCCTGTCACAGTTCAAAGGTGATCGTGCACGAGTTGGGTCACAATTTCGGACTCGGACACGCTTCCCTGTGGACCAGTGATGATGCCAATCCTGTCGGGGCTGGCAGCTCATCCGAGTATGGGGATAATACGGATATTATGGGCGGCGGCGGAGTCAGTTCCGGCCATTTCCATGTTCAGGGAAAACGCAAACTCAACTGGCTCGAGTCGGATCAATATCACAATATCGGCACCAACGCCGGGACAAGGCAATTGCGGATTCATCGTTTTGATCACGAAGATACAGCATTAGCGAATGCAAAGAGGGCGATTCGGGTGACTAAGGGTTCGAGCGAATACTACTGGATCGGATACCGCCAGCGTTTTACCGCCAACAAGCACGATTTTTATGAAAAAGGAGTTCAGCTTGTCTGGCAACAGCCCAATAAATCAAAATCCTGGCTGATCGATTTGAATTCCGGTGGTGGAAAAGACAACGCGGGTTTGCCGATCGGAAAAACGTATTCAGATGCCACGGCGAAAATTCACATCACTACTTTGAAGCGGGGAGGATCCAATCCGAATCAGTGGATCGATGTTCAAGTCAACACGGGCGATTTCGCGGGGAATAATGCCCCGACCGCTGTGTTAAATCTGCCTTCCAGGGTGCCGGTGAATACAGCCATCACCTTCGGGGCGACAGCGGAAGATCCGGATGGTGACGCGATGTCTTACTTTTTTGGAGACGGTGATGGTTTAGTTTTCGGGAACGATGGCTCCTTGAGCAGCCGAACCAAGACCTGGACATCCATCGGTTCGGAGACCATAACCCTGACGGTTTCAGACAAAAAAGGGGGAGAGGTGACAAGAACCAAGACCATTCAAGTGGTGGCGGCGATTCCGGCCCCGGCAAGTCTCACCGCCAGCGATGGAGAATTTTCTGACAAAGTGGAATTGTCCTGGTCAGCGGTTTCGGGCGCGACGTCTTATGTGGTCTATCGATCTAAAACGACCAGTTCAGGCGGGGCCACCGCAGTAGCAACGGTGGGGGCAGTCACTTCTTTCAATGATGGGGGTGCCGTTCCCGGTGAAATTTTCACCTACTGGGTGCAGGCGCTGTCCAGCAATCAGGCCAGTGCATTGAGTCCTGCCGATACAGGAAATCGAGCTCTGGGTCCACCGGTCAAGCCTGGCGGCTTTACCATTTCCAAAGGTGGCCGGCCCGACAGTGTGATCATGATGTGGTCAGATGATCCGACGGCAACGGCTTTCGATATTCTTCGGAATGCGAATGGTGATCAAGGGAGCGCAGAAGTGGTGGGCTCAACCACGACGGGTTTATTTATCGACAATACGGCGCTCTCCGGAGTTCTCTATACCTATTGGATTTCTGCGCGGAATGCTCAGGGATCTACGGTGAGTGACAGTGGAACTGGATGGGTGAAAATGGGAAGCCCTCAGAATGTGGCTGCATCAGACCGATTCAGTTCTGACTCAATCACCATATCCTGGGACGAAGTAAACGGAGCTGAAGACTATGAGGTTTACCGAAACTTCTCAGCAAACTCAGGTGGGGCACTGATTGGAGAAATCACCGGAACCCAATTTATCGATCACGTTTCCGGTGGACTCGAAGAGCATTGGTATTCGGTAAAAGCGCGTCATTCAATTATGGGGACGAGCGACTACAGCCTCGCCGATTCCGGATCGAAAACATTCAGGGGGCCGGGGCGGGTCAGAGCGACGCAGGGATTCTATGAGGAAAAAATCAGGCTGACATGGAGTGTTGCCTCTTCGCCTTCAGGAGGAGATTTGCTGTATGAGATTCTCAGGGCTGAACTTGGGGAATCCTATGGCGATGCTGCGGTAGTTGGGTCTTCATCGACGGAGACATTTGACGATGGATCGGCAACTCCGGGAGTGGATTATCAGTACTGGGTTCGGGCGATTGACGGAGAAACCGGAATGGTGAGTGCGACGAGTGAGGCAACGGCAGGAAGCAGTGCGACTTCTCCTCCTTTTTTGCCGGACCTGATGATTGGGAGTAATTCTAGAAACCTGAAGGTTGACGATTTATACACGACTTCGGGGGCGCCTCAGACGGTAAAACTCAAGTCAATAAAAAGGCGTAGCCTTCGATGGCAGGTTACGATCGAAAATGATGGAGGACTGACTGACAATTTGAAACTCTCATCTAACCGGATGAGTCGGTATTTCAAGGTGAGTATTCGGGAATCCTTTGGTGCGCAGCGACAGGTTTCCTCTCTGCTCCCTACCCATCGGTACATTCTTTATAATTGGGAGCCGGGAACGAAAAATGGATATTTGATTTCAGTGAAGCCTTCTCGTCGGACGACCGGTAAACGAGTGCGCAGCTCGTTACTATTGACTGGATCTTCCGTGAATCATCCCAACAGGATTGATCGAGTCAGAGCAAATGCGGAAACTGTTCGAAGGAGATAGTTGATAGATCGATCACAGTTTCAATTGTTCCTCAATTTTTTGATATGAAGCAGCGAGACAAGAACGAAACTCAGCATCATCAATAGATACCAGGCCCAGAATTTCTGGATCGACACCAGAGACCATCCGCTTTCCTGTCCCGGGTAAATCCAGGCGCGGGCGTAGGTTCCAGCATTTTCGGCAATCCAGATTCCAAATGCGACCGTCATGAGTCCAATAAGTATGGGCAATTTTCGATATCCTTTGCCGGTTTTGAACGATACCTGGCAAGGCCAGAACAGGATGACTGACGCGATGATGAGAAACCAGCGGATGTCCGGGATGAAATGATGGGTGAAAAAATTCGCGTAGGCGAGAACTGCGAGACCGATGGTAAGAGTGACGGGAGGATAATTCTGGAATTGAAAATCAAAGATCCTCCAAGCCCGTGCGATATAGCTGCCGACGGCGCTGTAAAGGAAACCGGCGAACAGCGGAACCTGATAGACACGGAAAATCACCCCTTCGCCCGGATACTGCCAGGAACCAATAGCAGGGGACGTTTTGAACCACTCCATCAAGGTTGCAAGCAGGTGAAACGCGAGGATGACAACTACCTCTTTTCGATGCTCAAGACGGAACGCGATGAGAGCGATCTGCAGCCCGAGGGCGTAGAGGAAAAGAAAATCCTGACGGGACAGAGCGGCATTCCCGTCCCAGGTTTTTGTCATCATGATTCCGCCAATCAACAGGATGCCGAAGAGGCAGGACAGAGCCTGTTGATGAGTGAACCAGAATATCTCCCGGAATTTGAGGCTGCCGCTTGTCATGGGTGACGCATTCATTCCAGAATAGTGGAATGCCTTTGTGAAATCATAGTGAAGGGAATGTGAAATGGCTATGAAAAATCGGAGGAGCAACGCCCGGGCCGCGCGCAATCCCGCCCCTGAAGCCTAACGTCAATAAGGGATCGCTCTCGTTTGAGTCTTGTCTTCGGAGACTTACCTTTTGGCGAACTATGTTTTTACGAGGAGTTTCCATTGCTATCTGTTTCTCAGTGTCTGCGGCTGTTGCCGGAGACATTGCGACGCCTTTGTTTGAAAAGGATATCCGGCCCATTCTGAAGACGCATTGCTTTCACTGTCACGGTGAAGAAGGGGAGATGAAGTCAGATCTCGATGTCCGCTTGGTTCGTTTTCTGAAAAAGGGCGGAAAATCCGGGCCTGCAGTGATTCCCGGGGATCCGGGGAAGAGTCATCTACTGGAAATGTTGAGCAGCGGCGATATGCCGGAAGGAAAACCGAAGCTTCCTGAAGCGGACATTGCTTTGATTGAGAAATGGATTCAACAGGGGGCCAAGACCGCGCGGCCGGAGCCTGAAAAATTGGGTCCCGAGCATCTTTTCACCGAAGAGGACAGACAATGGTGGTCTTTTCAGCCAATTAAGAAGCCGACCCCTCCTGCCGGCGACTTCCTCAATGCGATTGATGCGTTTATCGCGGCAAAACAAAAAGAGAAAGGCTTGAGCTTTTCCGCGGAAGCAGATCATCGAACCTTGATACGCCGGGTTACCTTTGATCTTACCGGAATGCCGCCGAAGCCTGAAGACTGTCTCTTATACACATCTCCGAGCCCACGAGACCGAGGCTGATCTCGT
>CAJXQE010000142.1 GCA_913058215.1 uncultured Verrucomicrobiales bacterium | reverse complement strand
TCTACACTATCCTCTTCGTCGGCAGCGTCAGATGTGTATAAGAGACAGGTGTAAACCAGCTTCCTGATCAGCAACGCAAACTGCTGGTTCACAAATACAAAATGGCGGAATCTTCCCGCGAAATTTCCAAAGAGTTTGAACAAAGCGAATCCTGGGTTCGCACGACCCTGTGTCGGGTGCGCAGCGCCCTTCGTAAATGTATTGAAGAGAAAGTTGAGCGCGATACGCAATCCAATCCTGCCTGATTGCCCGCAACTTTTCTCCACCACCTTTTTATTTTCCTGTGAAAGCCGAATTTTTAGAAGCCCTCATCAGTAACGAACTCAGTGAGAAACACTCTGAGGTCGTCAAAAAGGCGTTGCGTGAAGACAGAGATCTTCAGGATGCCTATTTTGACCAGATGGAGATGGATGAGGCATTGCGCCTGATTATGCCCGGGGAAAGCCTGGAGGAGGATGATTCCGATTTTTGTCTGGGAGTTCTCGCCCGCCTGGAGTCTGAAGGCGCTGGAAACAGCGATCGCGGATTTTCCCGCGCTGTGCTTACCGAGATTATTGAAGAAAGAGAAGGCATTCGCCCGATTCGCTGGCCGGATTTGATGAAAGCGGGTGCAGTGGCAGCGGTTGCTTCTATTGCCCTGATGTTTCTTTTGCAGACCATCATCTTCCGCGATGGCAACGTTGATGAGAAACAAGCAGGTTTCATTGCTAAAGTTGAGGAAGCTGAAAATGTCGTTTGGGGACTCGATACTGCAGATAAGCTCCGGGAAGATGGGTGGCTAAAAAGCGGTCTGATCGAAATTGAGTCGGGATCGGTGAAAATCGCTTTCAACTCCGGGGCGACGGTTTTGGTCGAAGGCCCGGCGTCACTGGGACTGGAAACTTTGAATCGGGCGTTTCTTAATGGCGGCCGCGTAACTGCAGAAGTCCCTAAAGCAGCCTCGGGCTTCGCCATCAATACTCCCAGGATGAATGTGGTCGACATCGGAACCCGGTTCGGCGTCGAGGTCGATGCGGCAGGAAATTCAGAAGTCCACGTGATGCAGGGCGAGGTCGAAGTCAGTCGCTCCAGCGGAAATTCCGTCTCAGTTCTTTTGCGTGAAGGGCTGTCTCTGCGGGCCGATGGCCGAACTCGCAGCGAATTGGCGTCGATTCCTTATGCGGGAGATCGCTACACATTGCAGTTGGGAAAAGCGGCCTCCCAAGTACCGCAGTTGCATTTTCAATTCGACGAATCGAGTGGAGCCGCAATTTTGGATTCCGCCGGGAGTGAAGCTCTTGATTCTGAACTCATTCCGGGCGCCGACATGAACGGCTCACCACGGCGTGCCCCGGGAAGAGTTGGGGGTGGGATTGTTTTCGAAGAGGGCCAGCAGCTGACGACCCCCTTGAGCTCGGATTTCCGGGTGGAAGCTCCGCATACAATTTCTATGTGGATCAAGATCCCGCCAAGAATCGGCGGACAGGAAAACGCCACCATCCTGAGATATGGAAGTGAGGGCGCCTCCTGGGATGTATCCAGTAATATGAATCCGGACAACGGAATCAAAGGGGCACTGAAAGTTAATTTCGGAAACGGATATGTCTGCGGGAGCTCTGATATCGTGGACGGACAGTGGCACCACATATCCTATCGCTTTCTAGGAGGTGATGGTGTGGATCCCACTTCCCACATCCATTTGTTTGTCGATGGAAGTGCCGAACCTATCAGCGGATGGGGATCATCCTCCGTCATTGGCGGAAGGGCCGAAGCCTTCACTCTGGGTCGGAAAGATTCAGAGGGATTCTCCGGCTGGGTGGATGAATTAAGAATTTATAACGACGCGGTTTCAACACGAACCATCCAAGAGGAAAGTAAAATTAATAATTACTAGAAAATTCACTAATCGATAGAATAGTTTGTAACGTTCTTTCGAATCAACGATATACACTGTAGAATCGACTGATAAACGACCACTCCCTTTAAATTACCCAATCAAACCTTATGTCTAAACTACTAATGAAACGCAAACTCCTAACCAACTGCTCGATGGCTGTTGTCGGGTTGGCTCTTTTCGTGGTCAGTTCCGCTCAAGCGGAAATGCGCGAATGGACCTCTTCTGATGGCAGAAAACTTGAAGCCGAATTCGCCGGAACCTCTGGTGCCGGTGCAACTGCCCAGGTAAAACTGAAAATGGCCAACGGATCGTTTATCAACTATCCGGTTTCCAACCTCAGTGAAGCTGACCGCATCTTCGTAAAAGGCAACTTGCCGACTGACCCTGCTGCTTTGGCCGCAGAAGTCGACAAACTTGTCCTCGGAAAAATGAAAGATGCATACTACGGCCTTCGGGACGAGAAAGCAGCTCTCCCTGGTAACGAAGATCTGAGTAAAGCTGACAAAATCAAACGTCTCAAAGAGATCGAATTGGAAATGCTGATGTGTGTTCCGAACGAGATGAGCACTGATTCGCAGTTTCTCCGCCGCATCTATCTGGATGTCGCAGGTCGTATTCCGACTTTTGCTGAAACCGAGCAATTCCTCAACGGCCGTGACGCCAACAAGCGTGCCAAGTTGATTGATGAACTTCTCAACAACGATGCGTTCGCGATGCGGATGTATAACTACTTTTCCGATCTCCTTCGTGTTCGTGAAGGTGTTTTCATGATGGGTAATGGCGATATCAAAGCCGATCCATACATCGAATACATCAAGAACAGCATCAAAGAAGACAAGCCCTACGACACGATGGTCAAAGAAATGCTGACCGCACAGGGCAAAATCTGGGATGCACCTGCTGGTGGTTACCTTCTTTCCGATTCAGGAATGAGACTTTGTAACCTTTCCAATACCTTCACTATTTTCATGGGCACGGAAATCACCTGCGCCCAGTGTCATGACCACCCGTTTGAAGAAGTCTACCAAAAAGACTTCTTTAAGATGGCTGCATTCATGGGAGGAACCGAAACCCGTGCACGTGGCAACATGATGATGGGCGGAACAGACTACCGCGCTGAAGTCACCCGGATGAGTAAGATCCTCAAAGACGCAGGCAAACTGCGTGAGCGTGAAAACGAAGACCGTAATCTCCGCCAGTGGCTGGGAACCAACAGCGTTCAAGTCACCGACACCGGCGACAACAAAGTGCGTTTGCCTCATGACTACAAGTATGACGACGGCGAGCCAGAGCAAAAAGTCGAACCGGGAACATACTTCGGTGAGATTGTTGATCTGGAAGAATACGAAACTCCGCGTCACGCCTTCGCTGACTGGGTAGCCTCTCCTGAAAACCCACGTTTCACGATCAACATCGTCAATCGTCTCTGGAAAATCGGATTCGGTCTTGCTCAGATTGAGCCAGTCTACAACATCCCCGGTCACCTCGACGGTCAGGCTCAAAACTACGAGTTGCTGACTTTCCTTGAGACCATGATGAAAGATCTGAACTACAGCATCAAAGATTTCATGCGTGTCGTTTACAATTCCAACACCTACCAACGTGAATCAGAAACACTGACGCCTTCACTGACTCAGGTGGACAAAGGAACGTATCATTTCCCCGGCCCAGTGCTTCGCCGCATGACAGCCGAGCAACTTTGGGATTCCCTGGTGACACTTACGACACCGGATCCGGAAGCAATCGTTCGCCGTGGTGCTGATGAGTATCGCGAAGTGATGCACTACGACACCGCTCAGCTTAAGAGTGCTGACGATATCGAGAAATACAAGCAACGCTGGAGAAGTGTTGGTAACCTCGTCAAGTATGACGGAACTCCCGTCGGTCGTGATGACTATGTCGGTGGTGAAATGATGTTCCGTGCTTCGGAGCTTCGTCAGCCACAATCGGCTTCTCACTTCCTCAGAATGTTCGGTCAGTCCGACAAGCAGCTCATTGAAAACTCCTTTACGACCGGTTCTTCGCCTCAGGTGATGGCCCTTCTGAACGGGAAAATCACCAATGCAGTGCTGACGAATCCTGAAGCTTACCTCATTAGTGAGATCGCCAACGGAGAAGGTTCCAAGCGTGACAAGGTCGACAAAATCTTCCTTAGTGTTCTGGGTCGTTACCCTTCCCCGGACGAGAAGACTGCCGCTCAATCAGGAATGCGCGCCAAACGCGACCGTGATGCAAGTGATGCAGAGAAAATGAATCAGGAAGCCGCCGCGATTGGCGACGTTATCTGGGCACTGGTCAATACACGTGAATTTATGTTCATTCAGTAATTGCCCGAAATTTAAAATCCAAAATATTTAATCAAAGAAAACTCATGAAAGATCAATTGAACAAACTCGACGAGTTGAGCCGCCGCCAATTCGTGGCCAACACCGCAAAAGCTGCCCTCGGGGTGAGCGTAGTTCCCCTCGCAGGTGGACAAATGGGACTCGCTGCCGAAGGTGGTGGAAAAGCAGAACACTGTATTTTCTTCTACATGGCCGGTGGTATGACCCACATGGACACCTTCGATCCGAAGCCTGGAACTGAAACCGGCGGTAAAACCAAAGGGATCTCAACCGGAGTTGCCGGTGTCGAACTCTCAGAGTTCATGCCCGGTCTCGCCGAGCGTTTCAAAGACATCGCAGTGGTTCGCTCGATGACTCAGAAAACAGGTGATCACCGTGGTGGATCCTACTGGATGCACACCAGCTATCAGCCTCGTGCTACTATCATCCACCCGACCATGGGACCATGGGCGCAGACGATGCTCGGTAAAATGCACCCAACGCTTCCTGATTCCGTCGTAATCGGCGGTGGCGGTAATCACCCGGGTTCCGGGTTTTTCGGCCCTGCTCTTTCTCCGCTGCCAATCGGCGATCCGGACAAAGGCGTTCAGAACGCTGAGCTTTACAAGGGAGTCGACGAAGACAAATTCGGAAAACGCCTTGAGCTGATGAATACATTCGACAGCAGCTTCCAGAAGAAGTTCAAGACTGACGAAGTCAAAGCCTACACTCAGTTCTACGAGGAAACTCTCAAACTGATGGACAGCGAAGACCTTGATACCTTCCGCCTCGACAAAGAGGAAAACTATGACGAGAAAGTCGCCCGCTACGGAAACTCCCGCGTTGGTAAAGGTGCACTCCTTGCCCGCCGCCTCGTTTCCTCAGGTGTCCGTTTCGTAGAAGTCTCCTCCGGTGGATGGGATATGCACAACGACCTTTGGACTGCTATGGAGAATACCGGTAAAGGCCTTGATAAGGCTCTTTCCGCTCTTATCGACGATCTGAAAGCTGAAGGACTCTTTGAGAAGACCCTCATCGTTCTCGGAACGGAATTCGGTCGTACTCCGAAGATCAACGTCAACGGCGGTCGTGACCACCACCCACGTGTATTCTCCACGATGTTCGCAGGTGGCGGTATCACTGGTGGCCAGGTTTACGGTAAGTCCGATAAACTCGGTATCGCAGTAGAGGAAAATCCAGTGGTTCCACAGGATTTCAACGCTACGATCGCTCACGCAATGGGTATCGATCTCAGCAAGGTGATTTACGCCCCTTCAGGCCGACCATTCCTTGTTGCCGGTCACACCCGCAATGCGGATTCCGACGAGATCGTTCCGGAAGGAAAACCGATCATGCCGTTCTTCTCCTAAGGGGGAACGCATTTCAGAGAACCTACTCTGATACGAATTACAGAAGCCCGGGGAGAGATCCCCGGGCTTTTCTGTTTTCCGCTTCTGCCGATTTCCCATCTTTCGGACGAATTCCCATCGGCTTCTCTCGAAAATGAGATTAATTTAAGTTAACGAGAAATTTAAGTTTTCTTAATTAAATATTCGGCTTATACATAAGAGGTCATTTCTGCACCCTCTGGAATTCCCTTTTAGTAAATAATTTGAACAGGCATGTCATCGATCGAACGCTACAACTCGATCAATCGTTTTCTTCGACACGCAGTCGAGAGAATTCGGGACGGTGTCTTTGTGCTGGAAGGAAATAGCTCAACCCCTATTGGACCTCGATTTGTTCACGCTAATCGCTCCTCTGAGAAAATTACCGGTTACCCGGCATCCTCGCTTCTCGGCCAGCCACTGGGAATGATTTTCGAGCCAGAGCAACTTAACCTTGTTCTCGATAAGCTCCCTCTTCTCAATCCCGGAACTCCTGCTTTCTGGGTCGAACGCCCTGTCGTCAGGAAAGATGGAACGCGCAGCCAATATCATTGGACCTTTGGCGCAGAATTTAATGAGCAGGGAGTGATCCTGGCTTACACCATCGTGTTGCGGGAACCGACTTCCCCTTCCGAGGATCAGCCCGAAGCCGAAGCAAGTCCACACACAGTCACCGACGAAGCCGATGACGTAATGGAAAACAGTCGCTCGGAATCACTGGCAAGGGCCGCAGGTGGAGTGGCTCATGATTTCAAAAACATGCTGCAAACGATCAGCTCAACGCTGTCCATGCTTCGATTAGCATCCACCACGGGACAGGAAGCCCACTCATTCATCGCGGATGCAGAACTTGCCCTCGAGCAGGCAGACACGCTGGCGAAACAGATGATGGCATTTACCAAAGGGCAGAAATCGGATCTGCACGAAATTTCTCTTCGGGACATGTTGAATCACGTCTCCAAGATTTCCACCTTGGGAACAGAGGTTCGGACAACCCTTTCGCTTCCTCAGGAGTTGAGAAAAGTGCAAGTTGACTCCAAACAAATTTCTCAAGTCATTCAGAATATTATCATCAATGGCTGCCAAGCCATGCCCGGCGGTGGCACCATTCAAATCACCGCGAGAAATGTGGACATCCCGGCGGAGAACAAGATCGGTCTTGAGGCCGGGTTCTATGCTGCGGTAGGGATCAAGGACCGGGGTTGTGGAATCCCTGAGGAAACCCTCGCTCGAATCTTTGAACCGTATTTCACTACCAAGGAAAACGGAAACGGCATTGGTTTGGCCACCTGTCGTGAGATTATTGAAAGTCATTCAGGCAGAATCGTCGTGGAATCCACTCTCGGGGTCGGAACCGAGTTTATCATCTTTCTTCCCGCGTTTGACCAGGAACCATTCCCAACAGATTCAACGGACTCCCCCTCCAGTATTGAGCCTACGGACCGAAACGAAGATCCTCCCGTCGAAGAAAATAGAATCGTTCACGGAACAGGTCGTATCCTGGTTGTCGATGACGAAGACTCGGTAAGCCGGGCGGTTGAAGGCTTGCTCAACCACCTGGGTTACAACACTATCGTGGCTTCAAATGGTGCTGATGCCATCGATCTCTACAAGTACCACGCAGACACCACCGAGCCTTTTGATGCAGTCCTTCTGGACATGACGCTCCCGGGAGGATTCTCCGGACAGGAAGTGAAAGAGGAAATCATGGGGGTGGACCACAATGCGCGCATCATTGCGACAAGCGGCTACTTTGACGAGTCCTGCGAGGGCACTTTGTTGGAAGAAGGTTGGGCAGGTGTTCTTCCAAAGCCATTTCCGATTGAGCAACTTTCGAAGACGGTTGCAGATGTCATGCAAAACTGAGAGGGACACCGAAAAAGGGTCCGGCTTCAGCAGGTTCTGCCTCTGGCCAACCATTCGTTCCAGTTGGCTTCTGCCTGAATCTGCAGGTCATTCACGGCAATCCCACGAAGTTCAGCTACGGCCTGATACACCGCACTGATATTCGCCGGATGATTCACTTCATTCCCGGACTCCAACGTCTCTACACGAAAACGTCGCAGCGATTCAGGTAGACTCATATCCGGAGCATCGGTCTCCACAAGAAGCCGATCAGGCGCCACTTCAAGAAACGGTTTGAGTTTCTTTGATTTTTCCGGCTTGAAGAAATAGCCTGATATTGAAAAACAAGCTCCAAGCTTTTCAAAACCGGACACCATCTCCAAAGGCCCCCCGTAGGAATGAAGTAATACACTGCCTCCACAATCGTATTCCTCAATTCGCTCCTTCATTATTCCCCAGGCCTGCAGGCAATGCACCAAAAGAGGTCGCTTCAATTCCAGAGCGACCTCCATTTGCTTCCGAAACACAAGATCCTGCTCACCGAAATCCACATTCCTGATCCATTTGTCCAATCCAACTTCCCCAAGCCCCGCATCCGGAAATTGCTCGAGATAATCTCGAAGTTTCGAAAACCAGTCTGCCGATCTTTGCTCGCACTTCCAGGGATGAAGACCAAAGAACGGGGTCACCTCTGGATATCGATCGGCAAGAATTGCCACTCGCTCCCAATCCTCTTCGGATGTCCCATTCACTCCCCAGTGACATACCCCCAGATTTCGAAGTTCATCCACAATCTCTTCCAAATGGTCTGCGAATGCTTCATCTTGAAGATGATTGTGACAGTCAATCATTCCTCTGCCCTGCGAGCTGAACAATCTTCGCCCGCACAAACCCCAATCCCCGCCTTCTTGTCGTCGTCAGAATACCGGAAATACCCAGTCGATCCAAAAATTCCGGTTCCACTTCAATCACCTCATCCGGCCTCACCCCGGAATAGAGTTCGGCAAAAAGCGCAACCACCCCTTTCAAGGCAGGTGCATCCGAATCCATCTGCAAATCAAAAAGCCCGGTGTCAGGTTCGATTTTTCCGACCAGCCACACACTGGACTGGCAGCCCTCGACCAAATTCTCATCAATTTGATACTCCTTCGGAAAACCGCGCAGCTTTGATGCTCCGCTATCGACAATGATCTGAAACCTTTCCAGTGGATCCTCAATCACTGAGTAAGAGTCGATCAGTTCGTTCTGCTTTTCCTGCAGTGTCATTGAGAAATACGGTAAAGATCACCCGGTTGCTGTGGGACTACACGCTCTTGTCTGAGAGGTCAACCGTGAGCCGCATCGGAATCATCTTTGAATGCTCAAAGTTCAAATGGGTGAAGAATCGCTGGCTCTTTTCACTGATTTTATCCGTCAGGATAGTGATCCTCAAAAAATCCTTTCGCTTGGCGAAATCGATAACGTATTGCATCAACTGAGTTCCATATCCCTGACCGCGGAAATCCGGATGAATAAAGACATCTTCCATCAGGATGACAAAACCACCCATTGCCGTACTGATCGTGAAAAGAACGTTCACCATTCCAAAGATTTCATAATCTGTCCGGATGACAAAAATGCGCCCACGGCTGGGCTGCTCAAGTATGGCTCGAAGTCCTCTTTCCTGCCTCACCCGGTCCGGAGTAAAGTCCGCTTCCATTTCAAACAAAGCCATCGTCAGATCTACCAACCTTGGCAGATCCTCAAGCGTCGCAGGCTCAATTCGAGCCATCTGATTCAGCGGCTTGATCGGCGCAGTGTGTGAAAAATCCATTTCTTTAAACCCCTAGCAGGTCTGAGATTAGCAAAAATCAGGCCAATGTAAAAGAAATGTTTGGAGAGGGCCCCAAACCTCACCGCTCCAGCGGAACCGAAATGATCTTGTCCACAGACTGAGTGAATTCCCTGACACTGAACACCCAAATGACCACCTCCTTCTTTGCCCAGTATCCATCTATTTCCACTGCCTTATAGAACAGTTGCTTCCGCGCCTGCATCAAACCGGAACCACGAACTCCAACGACATCGAGAGGATAGCCTACAGAGGCGGAAATATGATCAAACAAGCCAGCGCCTTTACAATGCATCCCTGCACCCTTTCCTTCCTGAAACACCAGCGTATGGCTGTCACCTAAGAGAAGCACCGGACTGTCTTCCGACGGTTCCAGCGGAGTCGTGCTCGCGCCTGCTGTTTTCTTGCCGGCATAGGTAATTGTCAATTCTTCACTACCAATTTCACCTGCCCACTTGCTGTCTTTCACCTGATCGCCCTCAATCTGAATAGTGGTTTCCGCGGAAACCCCCAGCTCTATAGATCCGGCCTGCTTCACTCCTTCGAGTTCGGACGCAAGCGAAGCAGCAATCATCTCACAGCCAAATGGTGAAAAATGGGCGTCCTGCTCGCAATAGATCTTACGTTCCGGATGCTCCGTCCGCCAAGTCTTCATGAGAGGCTCCAGATCAATCACCGTCAGCCCGGCTGTCCTCATCTCCCCAATAAACGGAGACAGTGCGAGAGAATCCTCCAAGGCAAAATCTGTAGCCAATTTTTCAGGATAGATTGAGGCTTTGGCTGGAACCGGAACGATGATTAGGTCGATACCTTTTGCCGCCAACAATTCATGAAACTCCACCATTGAAGGAACCGGGTTTGTTCCATTTGCAGCCACTTCTTCCCAGGGTTTCTCCCAAAACTTCCCCAGGCTGATCTGACGGAGCTCACGGACAAGGAACAACCAGTCCTTATCATCTCCCCGAACGCTGGGCTGTTTGGGAATAATCTTCTCACCCGCCGCTTTCGCGAACAGTGCAGTTCGATCACTCTCCTGAGCGTCACCACAAAATTGCGACGATACAAAAAGAAAACCTATCAGGACCCAGGCAGAAACCTTTGACAACATGACTGACGCTACACCAGCGTGTTTCGCTTTTCCAGAAGGAAGGGCCTCATTCCCCGCCGCTCTGAATCAGAACCATCAATGAACATACCTTGACCGAAGATGTTCAAGGTGTGCACTTGCCGATACGGGTGAGCCGGCAGCCCTCTCAATCAATTCCCCGGGTAGGTAGAGACTTCCCTGCTTATGGATTCTAGTTCTCATCCAGTTAAGCAGCGGTGCATAGTCACCACACTTGATTCCCTCATCGACCGATGAGTCAGAAGACCGGGCGGCCTTGTAGAGGTGAGAGGCATTAAGGTTTCCCAGTGAATAGGTAGGAAAGTACCCAAACATTCCCATACTCCAGTGAATATCCTGAAGGCAGCCTTGAGAGTCATCCGATACTTCCATCCCGAACATTTCCTTGAACCTCCTATTCCATTCCTGCGGAATCTGAGAAACGCTAATTTCCCCATCAAAAATAGCTTTCTCGATTTCGAACCGTAGCAAAATATGAAGATCGTAGGTCACCTCATCCGCTTCAACTCGAATGAAACTTCTCTCCGCCTGATTCACAGCCCGGGTCATCTTTTCGGGGCTCAGCGATTTGAGATGAGGAAAGTAATCCACGGCGCGTTCAAACCACTGCTCCCAAAACTCAAGACTTCGGCCTACGTGATTCTCCCAGAGGCGGGACTGTGACTCATGAACTCCAAGCGAAACTGAATTTCCAACGGGTTGTCCCCGCAATTCCTCTCTGAGTCCCTGCTCATAAAGACCGTGCCCCGCTTCGTGCAATACGCCAAAAAGTGAGCTGCGGAAATCTTCAAGATCATATCGGGTCGTTAAGCGTGTATCAAACGAACCCATCCCTGAACAAAACGGATGCACCGCAGTGTCGATTCTCCCTGCATCAAAGTCGAACCCGGTTTTCTCAGCTACTTCACGATTAAACGCGGACTGCTTTTCCCTGGGGTATTCCCCCTTAATAAGACTTTGATCAAAAGGCTCCGTAGCAAAGGCTTCTTCCACCAGTGGCACCAAGTCAGACTTCAAGCCTCCCAGGACTTTCTCAAGCACAGATGCTTTCGCCCCCCGTTCAAAACTCTCCAGGAGGGCATCATAGGCGCACTCTTCGTATCCCCAAAGTTCCGCCTTTTCTTTGTTGAGGTCGATCAGCTCCGAAAGCGATTTCTCAAAGAGCGAAAAATCAGACTTCTCGCGTGCATCCGCCCACAGCGATTTTGAAACAGCCTGAGCCGACGCAAATTTTTCAACAAGCTCCACCGGAAGTGCGTTTGCTCTCCGGTATTGATGATCCCATTCCCGTGCGTTCGCCTTTCCAGTTTCGTCAAGATCTTCACCTTCCAGTTCAGAAATCCACTCGCCTACAACAGGGTCGGTAAAACGACGGTGGATTTCTCCACTCAACCAGGACATTTGACGAGCCCGATAGGCAACCCCTTTTGGCGGCATCAAGACTTCCTGGTCCCAGGAAAGCAGGGCCTGAGTGTCTTCCAACAGCTGAATTCCCTGCCCAACCTCTACTAATCTTTCGTAACTGCTCATCTAAATCTAAATTTTACTTTGCCAGAAAACAAAAAAACCGATGCCCTGAAGAGGTGCACCGGTTTCGGTATCCATCCCACGGGGGGAGGAAAGTGAAAATGAAAGCCTCTTCGTCCTACTGAGCGAGATTCGCCATCACCTGAATCGATCCAGCGGACAGCGTTCCCAGAACACCAGAGGGCTTTCCGTCAACAATACGGACCACAGTAATTCCAACGGGCTTTCCATCGAGTGTGAAAACCGGGATCCCCTGTGCAGTACCGGCATTGGTGACGAAGAAGGTGCGATCCCCCTTGAAAACTCCAGTGATTCTTCCCATCACTACGGTAGGCATGTAGCCATACACCGCAGAAGAACGAGATAGACCGACCACTTGATCCGCAGCCTGTGCCGTCGCCGCAAACTGAGTCAGGTCAACTTTGTCGAATTTTTTGCCAAGTGCTTTCGCTTCGGCGGGATCCGGAAGGATAAATGCAACATCCGCGTCGACATCCTGACGAACTACTTTCCCATGAAGAAGGACCGAGTCCCCGTAACTGATTTCCACTTCGGAAAACTCCGTCTTTGCTGCCTGAATTTTCACCACCTTTGAATCGACCTTGGCTTGTTGACCGGCCAGTCCAACCGCTGCGTCGATCGCAGCATTGGAAACGACCACCAGGCCATTATCACCAATCGTCACACCAAGTGTGCGGCGCTGCTGATCACGATCCGGCAGAGGATCTCCAGTTGTCGTTGCTGTAAGCTTCCCTTTAACCGTCACTACGACCAAAGCGGGCTTATTGTCTTCGAGCACTTTCCTCGCATTTTCTTCAACCGTGCCTTGGGCCATTCCGGCCATCGGTACGAATGTCAGAGAAAAGAGGGCGAGTAAAAAAGAGGAGTGTTTCAAAGGTTTCATGTTTGTATGCCGGAGGAGATGGGTAGTTTAACGGTTTTTCCGAAGAGTAGGCAAGTGAGCTTTTCGTTGAAAAGAAAAATGTGACGTCCGGAACCCAATAAGGAACACCGAACGTCACATCAAAGTTTAGAGGACTGAAGTTGAATCCTTTATCGTGAGTAGAGCTCAACCACCAGCTGAACATTCACCATCGTGTCGATTTCTTCAGCTTCCGGAAGACGATCAACCGTTCCAGTGAGCTTTTCGTTATCCATCGTCAACCAATCCATCACCGGACGGGCCTGAGTGGAATCCAGAGCGCGCATCGCAAGTTGCTGGGAGCGACTGCCTTCACCAATCGTAATAACATCGCCGGGGCGAACACAATATGAAGGAACGTTTACACGAACTCCGTTAACCTGGACGTGACCATGGCCAACAAACTGCCTTGCTGCACGACGAGTAGCTCCAATGCCGAGGCGGTAGCAAATATTGTCGAGACGTGTTTCAAGCAACTGAACCATGATATCACCGGTAATACCGCGGCGACGCTGAGCTTCCGCAAAGTATTTACGGAACTGCTTCTCCATGATGCCATACTGAAGGCGAAGCTTCTGCTTTTCCGCGAGGGCGACAGAATAATCACTCTGCTTCCGGCGGGCACCACGTGCTCCGTGTTGTCCGGGAGGGTAAGGGCGTCTTTCCAAAGCTTTGGAAGGGCCGAAAAGGGCCACTCCGTAGCGACGGGCGATTCTGTCTGTTGGACCGGTATATCTAGCCATGTCTTAAAATATGCTGAAAATTGTATCGCAGAGGATTATACGCGACGTGCTTTTTTGGGACGACACCCGTTATGAGGAACCGGAGTAACATCCGTAATTTTTGTCACATCAATTCCGAGCCCCTGGACGGCACGAACCGCAGACTCGCGCCCTGAGCCAGGCCCTCTTACCCGGACTTCAGCGGTCTTAAGACCGTGAGCCATTGCCTGACGGCAGGCATCCTGAGAAACCAACTGAGCCGCGTAAGCCGTGCTCTTCCGTGATCCGCGGAATCCCATCTTACCGGAAGTCGACCAACCGATAACGTTTCCGGCCTGATCACTGACAGTAACGATGGTGTTGTTGAAAGTGGCGGCAACGTGAACGATGCCGACCGTAATATTCTTACTTCCCTTGGCTTTGAGAACCTTATTCTTCTCAGCACCTTCCTCGCCTTCGAGTTCGAGGAAAATGTCCTCAGCAGTACGAGGCTTCTTATCTTTATCGTCCGCTTTGGGAGCAGGAGCAGCAGCCCCTTCCTCTTTCGCGGGTGCAGCAGCAGCGGCAGCTTCTTCTTTTGCGGGAGCCGCATCATCAGTAGCGGCGGCAGGCGCAGCATCAGCAGCAGCAGCAGCCTCCTCAGCCTTAGGTGCAGTTTCTTCCACTTCTTCTGCGGGAGTCTTTGCTGCGTCTTCTGCAGGTTCGGTATCTTCAGCCATTATGTCGTTTGTTTAAAAGATTCAGACGGGAACTCCCGTTTACTTGCGAACAATGCCCACAGTCTGACGCTTGCCCTTGCGGGTTCTTGCGTTCGTAGATGTCCTCTGACCTCGCACAGGCAAGCCGCGGCGATGACGATAACCGCGATAGCAGTTGATCGAAGTGAGACGCTTCATGTGGCCCTGGAGTTCACGACGAAGGTCACCCTCAATCATGACACCACCACTAGTGATTGCGTTAGCAATTTTACCAAGTTGCTCATCACTGAGCTCACCGGTGCGGATATTGGGATCCACTCCAGCTTCTTCAAGAATTTTACCGGCGGTCGTGGGACCAACTCCGAAAATATAAGGAAGAGATGCTTCGATTCTCTTCTCGTTGGGAATTTCAACTCCAAGTAGGCGTGCCATAGTAGTTTACGTGCAAAAGTTATTGAAAATTAGCCCTGACGCTGCTTGTGGCGCGGGTTCTTACAGATCACACGCAAGACTCCCTGTCGCTTGATTACGCGACAGTCGCTGCAAAGGCGTTTCACAGATGGTCTTACTTTCATGCAATATAATGAATTGTTGTTTGTTGGTCGTTCAAAGTTGCTCGAATCACCGTGATTCCGCTATTTCTTCCGACTCACTCCTGCCGTTTTGGCGAGAGGACGGAACCGGTACCACATATTTCGCTTCCCGCAACCGGTGATTCGTGGATTGTTTCAATTTTTCGCTAATTTTTTACAAATTTTAAGGTAGCACTCCATAATCGTCATAAACCCTTACGTTGCGGGGAATGTGCGTTCTCTTGGCGTCAGGATTTCGGCTTCTCCCGCGGTCACCATCACGGTATGCTCAAAGTGAGCTGAAAGAGCTTTGTCAGCCGTGATAACCGTCCAGTCATCGTCCAGAATTTTCACCTCATCAGTGCCGGCATTGACCATCGGTTCGATAGCCAGAACCATACCCGCTTGCAGACGAGGATTCTTAAACCGCCTTTGTCGCATTTCTTTCGGATCCCAGTAGTTCGGAACCTGTGGATCTTCGTGAAGATCCCGACCTACGCCGTGTCCGACAAATTGCTTCACCACGGTGTAGTCATAGTTAACCACGTAATTTTCGACGGAAGCACATAAAGTGGAAAGTAACTCCCCTTCACGGGCATGACCGATCGCCTCATACAGGGATTGCTCCGTTGCCCGCATCAAAGTCTCTGCTTCCGGCTTTAACTCCCCCACGGGGACGGTCTTGGCATTGTCACCGATCCAACCCGCTTTTGTCTGGATACCAACGTCAATCTTCACAATGTCGCCGGAAACCAGTTCTCGCGGCCCGCCGATACCGTGAACAATTTCCTCATTCACCGATACACAGGCATTAGAAGGGAATCCTTTGTAGCCCAGAAATGCACTGATACAATTCCGCGCGGCAATCAAGTCGCCAACGATCTCATCAAGCCTCCCTGTCGTGATCCCCGGGGTGACTTCTTCCGAAACCAGACGCAATATTTCGGCGGCAATTCCGCCGGCCTCTCGAAGCCCTTCAGCTTCTTCACCGTGGCGCAGAGCTATTCTCGATTTGCGCTTCGCCATGTTTCCTTACCTTAGCGGATCCGTCCTCGAAATGAAGGAGCGGATCCGGCTTAAATCCCTCACTTATTTTGAGCGATGTAGAAATAGACGATTCCGCCGATGATGAGGACAGCACCGATGAAGAGAAGCCAGATGATCTGTCCGCTACCGGCAGCAACACCTTTTCCACCACCGCGATCAAAACGACCACGAATACGACCCTTCCGAAGGAAACCGTCGTAGTGACGCTGGATCAAGTGAGTTTCAACCTGTCGCATGATATCAAGCAACACACCGACCATAATCAGAAGACCTGTGCCACCAAAGAACTGGGCCGCGAGCGGAGGAACCCCCATCAGAGAGGTCAGAATCGGAGGCAGAACCGCGATAATCGTCAGGAAGATTGCACCTGCAAAAGTAAGACGGCTCATCGTGCGATCCAGAAATTCAGCAGTTGGTTTCCCCGGACGAACACCAGGGATGTATCCACCGTTTTTCTTGAGATCGTCAGCAATCTGATTGGGCTGGAACATGGTCGCTACCCAAAAGTAACTGAAGAAGAAAATCATCAGACCTGTCAAAGAGTAGAACACGATTCCGCTTCCGCCACCACCAAGGGTCTGGGAGAGAGACTGGGCCCAATCGGAATTAGGAAATGCCATCCCCAGAATCTGAGACGGGAACATCAGGATCGCCTGAGCGAAAATGATAGGCATCACACCGGCGTAGTTCACTTTCAGTGGCATGTGCTGGCTTTGGCCACCATACATTTTACCACCGCGAACCTGCTTGGCGTAGTTGATTGCGATACGACGCTGAGCCTGGGTAATTGAAATCACCGCTGCAACTACGAAGAAAAGGAAGGCCAGGAGTGCCACCAACTGGAATGGCTTGAGCGGATTCCCGGCAGCTCCTTCCACATACGTTTGATACACCTGGAAGAGCGCACCCGGCAGGGCGTAAATGATATTTACGGTAATAATGATGGAGACACCATTACCAATACCGCGTTCGGTAATTTGATCTCCCAGCCACATCAGGAACATCGTTCCCGCTGTGATGATGATCACCGTAATAATAATAAAAGACATTCCCCCATCGGGGACCAGTTCTCGCGTCGAATTCTCCGCGATCCCTCGTAAAAACGGGTTGGCACTCGGCGTCACCAGCGATTTCGCCAGCATATATCCCTGAAAGAGACATAGAACAATGGTGACGTAGCGGGTGTAGAGACTGATTTTCTGACGACCTCCGTCTTCACGGGCAAGCTTACCAAGCTGTGGCACCACTGCCGTCAGCAACTGCATCATAATTGACGCACTGATGTAGGGCATAATCCCCAGGGCAAACAGGGCGGAGTTCTGCAAACCACCACCACTGAAAACATTCATCAAGGCCAGCATTGCTGTCAGCCCTTTACTGTCACCGGATTGCTCCTGAACTTGCGCATACCACTCTTGAAGGACGTTGGCATCCACACCCGGCAAAGTAATCACCGCACCAAGGCGGATGATTACGACCACTAAAAGAGTGTAAAGGATACCTGTCTCTTATACACATCTCCGAGCCCACGAGACCGAGGCTGATCTCG
>CAJXQE010000141.1 GCA_913058215.1 uncultured Verrucomicrobiales bacterium | reverse complement strand
TACACTATCCTCTTCGTCGGCAGCGTCAGATGTGTATAAGAGACAGGTAATAATTGTGAGCATCGGTGTTGATCAAAAACTCGATAGCATCCCCATACCAGATCGCCTGGTCTCCTTTTTTCTCCGTCGCAATATTCAGCTTCTCACCCGGCTCTTCATTGCACCGAATCGCAAAGTGAAGGCTCCCGCGTTGCCAGACGGTTTTGATCTCGGTGTTGTAAACGGGAAGGCGTCCGGTCTGGAGTTCCCGCATTCGCCCGGTCGAAGCGACTGCAATTTCGCGCCACGCTTTGTCTTCGAGTTTTCCATCAATCACGATGGGCTCCAGAGATTCGCTACCGACGAGGCGCAAATTGGGAACGG
This sequence comes from uncultured Verrucomicrobiales bacterium, assembly GCA_913058215.1. Classification (GTDB taxonomy): domain Bacteria; phylum Verrucomicrobiota; class Verrucomicrobiia; order Verrucomicrobiales; family DEV007; genus Arctic95D-9. The sequence goes on along the minus strand of CAJXQE010000141.1, from coordinate 17,074 downwards.
GACCGCGCTTTTGAGAAAGTAGATCCCGCTTACTCCGCAAGCCATCAAGGAATCGATCGACCAAAGCAATCCGATCCGCGTAGACCGAGTCTGCAGGTGCTTCTTTTTGCGCGGCGGTGAAAAGTTCCAGAGCGTGAGTCCCCTTCTCCCCGTCGGTTTCCATTTCCCGCCAGTTTTCCTGACAGTGGTCGAAAAATTCTTTCATCTGCCCGCCAACCGGCCCGTAGAATTTATCGCAGTATTCGTCAAACAGGGCCTGAGCGTCGGTATCTGTTCCACCCCAGTACATTCGCGCAGTGAAGTAGATGAGGAAGTGATTGAACCCGATCGCCTTGTCCGTGAAATCCATCGAGATCCAGATATCTTCGCCGCGGGCTTTTCCTTTAATTTCGTTGATGCTCTCCCCCATCACTTTCGGGATGTAGGCGGGCAGGTAGAAGCCTCTCGCAGTGAAGGGGTAATTCTCGAAAATCTCAATGGGGCGATCCGTCAGTTTTGCCCACCCTTTTCGAAGAACTCGAAGGGCCTCCCTATCCTCACTCGTGGGACGACGACCACCCACAATGATAACCTGCACGTTCGGTTCCAGCTTCTTGATCTTCAATGGAGGGTCCGTGTAGATCCCATAGGCGCAATTCGAGATGAGCTTGTCAGGGTGGGACTTGGCGATTTCTTTCGCAACCCGGTTCACAAACTCCCAAACGTAATCGGACAAGCCTCCCCGGTATCCCCGCTCAGGAGTGTCTTTGCCTTTACACAGATCGCACTGGCACATGGCCGTGTAGCCATCCGGCGGCATGATGGACACCACATCCATGTCGTAGTGATCGAACTGCGCCCGCGCGAAATTCACCGCTTCTTGAAACAGCTCTTCATTGGAATAACACAACTGATTGAGTCGCTTACCCAATTGGTTTTGTCGTTTGCCTCCGTAGAGCGCAAACCAGTCCGGATGATTCTTCAAAGTCGGTTCGTTATGGGTCATCCGACTGAGACCGTGCGCTGCCTGTCGCCCCCACGGCTGCCGAACCCCAAGCCGAAAGCCCCACATCATCGCATCATGACCATAAACCGATGTCCGGAAGTTCAGGATCCTCATGGGAAAATCGGGATGCACCGTTTCGTCTTTTTCGGGAGCGGATATGGTCGCCATCTCCGGCACAATCTCGCCAACTTCCCCGGGCATGTACCACCGCACTCCGAGGCTGCGAAGAAATCCGCTCACCGCATTGAAAGAACCCCGCTCATCGTAGGTCCAGACATTGACGTTTCCCTCCTTGTCGAAGATCTGTTCCTCAGGAGTTCCGAAGAGCGTATTTGATCCGGAGTAATGTTTGTGGAGTTGCGAGTGAGTGTAGCCCCATTCTTTCCCGGTGATCTTATTCCACTCCGCCTGCATCTTCCCGCTGGCAATGTCATTGTTGTTGCGCGGCCAGGGTTCCACAGGAACGAAGTTGGTGTCGTCACCGATCAGGGCCATCCAATTGTCTTTCGAAGCAATCCGGTAAGCGCCGTTTTTCAAATCATCGGTCTCGATCCCAAGCTTATCGGTATGACTACTTTTCCCTACATAGATCTGATTGGGAACATCGGCGGAAGGGGTTGTTCCGATTTCCAGACGTGCTCCCGAAATTTTCTCGATGTAATCCTGCAGTTCTTTCGCCGCCATGCGGGTGCTGCGCTGCGGTTCTTCGGAAATAATGATCGATGCCTGCGGTTTCCCATTCTCAACCAGGAAGGGAGCTCCCCGGGATACCAGCGGAAACAGTAAGAGTGCGAAAACCACGAGCCTGAAAAACTTCTTCATCGACCAGTAGTATGACATTTCCGAAGAAATCTATCAGGGACGCATTCGGGAGATTTCACGAGTATTTCACCCACGTTTCAAACTGCTTTCACAAACAGAGGGAATCCTGAGCACACTATGAAACTTGATACCTGGATTCAACACTTCGAACGGAATGGAAAGAACAGGCCGGAGCCTGAATGGAACGCGCCTGATCATCCATTCAAGCCGCACGAGAAAGCAAAACTGCTCAAATCGCTCAAGCAGTTTCAACTCGGTGACGGCGGCGGGCCTGCTTACCTGATCGGAAACGATCTCGAACAATATTTTATTGAGAACCCAAAAATGAAAACCCTGGTCGATCTTTGGTTTAAAGAGGAAGAGCGACATTCGGACCTGTTGGGGAAGGCAGTGAAACGTCTCGGTGGTGAACCAATCACCAGCCACTGGAGCTTCTCGGTTTTCCTGAGTGTTCGAAAATTCCTCGGGACACGATTTGAACTCTACGCACTTCTCCTCACCGAAATCACCAGCAACAATTACTACAAGTTGATGCGGAAATACGCGGGTGATCCGGCACTCGTTCAAATGTGTGAACTGATCGTCCGGGACGAGACCGGTCATATCGCTTTTCACCGCGACCGAATTGGCAAGGAGATGGATGGCCCTTACCGGCTCGGAAAATTCTGGGCGGCAAAGATGTATTGTTTGGCCCTCGCTGCTGGAACGATGCTCTGGATCAATCACCGGAAAGCGCTCGTCAATTTCGGTGCGACGACACCGGAGTTTTACGGGAGCTTTCTTGCAGAGACCCGGCGCTTCATCGAAACAACGCGGCAGCGTAGGCTTGAACCGAAAATTGTGCCGGCATTGAAGAAAGTAATCACTCACTTTCCTACGGCTGTGTGAAGAGGGATTAAAGCCCGCTATGGCGGGTGGGATTTCAAAGGCAAGCGAAGCGCTCGCCCTACAAAGGAGAAGCTGGTTGGCGGGCGCTCCACCTGAACATTGAACCATGCCGCGACAGCGGTCGATTCAGATCAGTCCGGCCAGTTCGACTTGAGCATTTTCTGCAAATTCGCCATCACCTCACCCTTCCCGGTTTTTCCGGCGAGATTGTTCATTTCCTGAGGATCTGAATTCTGATCATACAGTTCAACTCCTGCCGCCCCGTCTTCGCCCCATTCGACATATCGCCAGCGCTCCGTCCTCACTGCGCGCCCGCTCACTTGGCGGAACTGCACCTGGCTGAAAGCCGGCCTTTCCCATTCTGCTTCAGGGCTTTTCAATAGCGGAACCAAACTGACACCGTCCAATTCATCTGGTATCGACAATCCCGCCAGTTCCGTCACCGTCGGAAAGATATCGACGAACTCGACCACTCGCTCGCAATCCGAAACTGGACTCGAAATCCGCGGGTCCACCACAATCAAGGGTGCTCGCATTGATTCCTCGAAGAGGCTGTTTTTCCTCCACAGTCCGTGCTCGCCTAGATGATACCCGTGATCTCCCCAAAGAACGATAATCGTATTGTCGGCTTGACCGGATTTATCAAGGAAATCCAGCAAGCGACCGACCTGTGCATCGACGAAGGAGATACAGGCGTCGTAGGCGAGAATGCACTCACGGGCTTCGCGTTCTGTCGTTCCAAAATTCGGCCACTCCGGTGTCGATGCCAGGGCAGCCGAAGGAACCATTGAGCGATAATTCTCAGGGATACCTGGAAGGGGCGTTTTCTCATAGGAATACAAATCGAAATACTTTTTCGGAGCGATGTAGGGAATGTGAGGCCGGTAGAAGCCCATCCCTATGAAGAGAGGTTTTTCACGCTTTTGCTTCAGAAGCCGGATCGTTTCATCAGTCACTTTGCCATCGGTCTGCTCATGATCCGATCCTTCTGCTTTCAAATAGCACATCTGATCCGGCAGCGGCAACTGAGGCGTGTAGACCCTTAGTTGATCTTCCTCATCCTTGTCGCGTCCCCGGGGATTAATCACTTCATCCCACGACTCCGGATCATCAGGACCGCTCGTTCCGATGTGAGTCGGATTATCCTGATGATAGATTTTCCCGACTCTCGCGACGTGGTAACCATTTTTCCGAAAATGTTGCGGCAGTGTTAGTGCATTGGGGAGGTGTTCCCGGAAATTGATCTTGTTGGAAACAATCCCCGTGGTGTCCGGCCTCAACCCGCTCAGAACCGAAGCCCGGCTCGGACCGCAACTTGGATACTGGCAATAAGCGCGATCAAACCGCACCCCGCGTTTCGCCAGCTTGTCGATGTTCGGGGAAACGATATGGTCAAACCCGTAGCAGCCGAGCCGGCAATTCAGATCATCGACCGCGATGAAAAGGACATTCGGCTGCGCAGCGTTGGCGACGCTGAAGACGAGACAGGATAGAAAGGCAAAAAATTTCATGGGCTGTGTGGAGTTTATCGGGTTCAATAGGTGATGCGCCATTTCCTAATTGCCCTGTTTGTGTGCCTGCTCCCGGCTTCTTTTGTTCATGCAGAAGGGAAACCAAACATCATTCTCATCATGGCCGATGACATCGGATACGAATGCTACGGCTGTTACGGGAGTGAGCAGTACTCGACACCGAACATTGACCGACTGGCGGAGAAGGGAATGCGCTTTGATCATTGCTATTCCCAACCACTTTGCACCCCGAGTCGGGTCAAGATCATGACCGGTGTCTCCAATGTGCGAAACTATGCCGGCTTTTCCGTTCTCCGATCGGATCAGAAAACCTTCGGTCACCATCTACAGAAGGCCGGATACAAAACCATGGTCGCCGGAAAATGGCAGTTGCTTGGGGCGGAGCACTACAGCAAACAGTTTCGGCTGAAGGGAAGCTGGCCGCTTAAAACCGGATTCGATTCTGCATGCGTCTGGCAAGTCGACAAGTTGGGAGATCGATTCTGGAATCCTCTCCTCTGGATTCGCGAGGGCATGGACGAGTCCACTGAAGCGAACAAGCAGTTCAAAAAAGACGACTACGGGCCGGACATTATTGTCGACGAAATCGGAAATTTCATGGAGTCGCAGCACGATGCCGGGAATCCTTTCCTCGTCTACTATCCGATGATTCTGGTTCACAATCCTTTTCTCCCCACCCCTCACAGCGAATCCCGGAAGAGCAAAGATAAACAGAAGAACTTCGAAGACATGGTCGCCTATATGGATCATCTCATCGGGGATATCGTCAAAAAGACGGAAGATCTCGGCATCGCGGAGAACACCTTGATCATGGTCACGGGCGACAACGGCACAAACAAAGCCATCACTTCAAAGCTGGGCGACCGCACCATTAAAGGAGGGAAAGGACTAACTACGGATGCGGGCACACGCGTCGCATTTGTCAGCTATTGGCCGGAGACAATCAAAGCGGGAAGTGTCTGTGATGACCTGGTCGACTTTTCGGATTTCCTTCCCACCATGGTCGAGACAGCCGGTGGCGAGATCCCGGCTGAGACAGACGGGCGGAGCTTTCTGCCTCAGCTCAAAGGCAAAGAGGGAAACCCGCGTGACTGGATGTTTTGCTACTACAATCCGCGTCCCGAACGAACGAAACCCGTCCGCTTTGTGCGGGACAAGGAATGGAAACTTTACGGCAATGGCCACTTCTATCACGTAGCCACCGATCCTGAGGAAAAGGCAGGTGTCGAGCCGGACGGCGAAAGCACGGCACCCTATCAAAAGCTCAAGGCCGCTCTCGACTCCATGCCGGCAGAGGGGCAGATGCTCTTGGATTTTGGAAAGGCAAACTGATGAAGGTGCTGAAGCCTGTTCTTGTTCTCATCATCGGTTCAGCCCTCGGCTGGGCGCTCTGGCATTTTTCAGAAGGCGCCACGGGAAGCAAGGAGCCCTGGGATGCCGGTGGCTTGTATTTCATGGGAGGGCTCTATGTCGCCGGAATCCTCGCAACCGTGGTGTCTCCCCGGAATTTCTTCTGGGCACCCGTCGGCGTAATCATTGGACAGATTCTTTTTCAGTTTATCAATATTGGTCTGTCCCCGTTTTTTCTACTGGGGTGCTTATTCCATATTCTTTACGGGGCGATCGCGCTGGCAGGAGCTGCTACTTATTTCGGATTGTACGAACTGATCCGGGGGCGGATGGATATCACGGCTGTTGACTGAGTCGAAACCAACACGGTTCCCGACGCTCCCTTTTGCAGCTCTACCTTTTCTTCTTTTTCCCCGTTAGATCCGTCCGTTTCTCCCACTCACGAAAAATCTTCGCCGTCGCCTCCACCTGCTTCGGCATTTCATCGGCGAGATTATTCAATTCTGTTCCGTCTTTGACGATATGGTAGAGTTCCCATTCTCCTTTTCCGTCAGCGACCAGTTTCCAATCCCCGTCGCGAACGGCGCGACCTTTGTTGTGCGCCCAGAACAGGGGGGCTCGCGTCGAGGAAAATGCAGGTGCTATGCGAATGTGATCGAGGAGCGATTCCCCCTCCACAGGCATCGGGTTTTGATCCAGGCCCTCCACTCCTCCCACTTCGAGCAGTGTTGGCATGATGTCGATGGCGTGGGAAAGTTGGCGGACCAACTGCCCTTCCCGAATTTTCTCAATGCCCTCAGGCCAGGAGACGATCAAAGGCGATCGTGTTCCGCCTTCGTGATCATACTGTTTGAAAAGGCGAAAAGGCGTATTGGAAGCATTGGCCCATCCGTAACCGTAACTTTGAAAAGTCGTCTGCGGTCCAGGCATGAGTCCCGGAATATTGCCGGGGCGAATTGGCAGGTTCCTGCCGTCGGTCGTGAAATCCCTCGTCCACGATCCGGTTCGTTCTTCCCCATACTCCACATGGCACCCGCCATTGTCGTGATGATAAAGGATCACGGTATTCGCCAGTTCACCGCTCGATTTCAAATACTCGATCACCCGCCCAATGTTGCGATCCATCGAAGTGATCTGGGCAGCGTACACTTCCATACGCCGCTGCTGCCAGTCCTTGTGCTTCTCCTCTTCCCATGCCGGAACATCAGGATGCCGCGGTGACAATTTCCAATCCGGATTCACCACGCCGAGTTCTTTCATTTTCGCATGACGCTGTTCCCGCAACTTGTCCCACCCTTTCGCGTAACGACCTTGATAATGATCAATATCTTCCGGCTTTGCGTGGAGCGGCCAATGGGCAGCGGTATATGCAAGATAGAGGTAGAAGGGCTTTTCAGCTTCACGCTCTTTCACAAAACCCAAGGCATGATCCGTAATCGCATCGGTGTAGTAGTAGTCCGGATTGTCCCGCCACTCGTGGGTCATGTCCTTGCCATTCATTTGAAGATCCACGGGAGCAAAAAAATCGGATGCTCCGCTAATCGTTCCATAAAAATGATCGAAGCCCCGATTGTGAGGAGCATTCGGTCCGTCGAGTTCCCTGGAATCCGAAAGATGCCACTTGCCGGACATGAGAGTGGTGTAGCCATTCCCCCTCAAGGCCTGAGGCAAGGTGGTGGCTTCTGGGTGAAGCCCCCCCGAAGCCGATCCTTTTGCAGGCAGCGCTGTCTTTGGATAAAGCCCGGTCATCAGGCTCGCCCTCGTCGGCCAGCACATATTGTTGACGTAGAAATTGGTGAACCGAACTCCGCTTTGAGCCAATGAATCGAGATTGGGCGTTTCGATTTCACCGCCGTAGCAACCGAGATCCGAGTAACCCATGTCATCGGAAATGATGTGGACGATGTTGGGTTTGGCAGTGGCGAAGCTCGCGAGGGCGACAAAAGCCAGACAGGCGGGAAGGGTTCTCATGGAACGATTTAACAGAGTCGCGGGATCGATTCAACCCTGTTTGTCCAGACGAGAGCGCTTCTTTTGGATGAATGACCACAAAACACAATTCAGGAGCTGACTACCCGAGAATCCTCAGATAGCCACCAATTGGAGGTCTTAGGAGAAGAGCAGCTTGAAAATCTATCCGCCTCTTGTCCCGGGCTTGCTCTTCCCGAAGATCGATTTTAACTCGATAATCTTCGTCATGACCAACTGCCCATCCTTCTGGCTGGAGTCTCCCTTCAACTGAATCGGAGTACCGACATGATAGGGGAAATTGAAGCGGTGGAAATCGTTGAAAGCAATTTCAACGCGAACCGGCGGTTTGTCCTTCACGTCGACATAAAAGACTTTCGCTTCATCGAGATTGTCGGACATCCGCAGTCTTCCCTGCACGGTGATTTGCCCCTTGCCAATCTTTGTCCAGGTATCAAAAGGACGTTCGCGGTATTCCTCGAACTCACCACCATCCAGCCCCGGAAGCGGAGCGGTTGCGCCACCATAGCTTTCAGCATCCACACCGAACTGTTGCATCAAGCTCAGGTGCAGGCGACTCAGGTCCTGGTTCTGGGAATAACGCAGGTAACGCCCTGTCTTCAGCTTCCCTCTGCCACCACCGGCAAGCACGATGGGAATCCGCTGGGCTGTGTGATTGTCCGAATGCCCCATTCCCGATCCGAACAGCACGACAGAGTTATCGAGCAAAGTACCATCGTGATCCTTATACGATTTTAGCTTTGTCAGAAGATAATCAAATTTCTCCATATGCCAGAGACTGATCTTTAACAGCCCGTCGATATTCTCGCGGGTGAAGTTTCTGAAAAAGTGAGAGAGGTAGTGATGCTGCTCTTTTACCCCGAGGAAATCAAAAATCATACGGCTGTTGCTGTTGCCTAGCATGTAGGAAATGCAACGGGTCTGATCAGTCCACATTGCGAGCGCAACGAGATCGAGCATCGTCTCAACCTGTTCATCGAGATTCCCGGCAACGGGTGGACGTTCCAGCTTGGAAAAATCAACTTTGGGGGCAGTCGCGGATTGCCCGATGTTTTCGAGGCGCTTTTCCGTTTCCCGCAGCACCGTAAAATACTCATCGAGTGTTTCACTGTCCTCGCGTCCGGTTCGTCGAAGCAGCGCACGGGCGTCATCATCAACACGATCCAGCAGGCTGGACATTTCCTTTCGCCGACGAGGATCGCTCATCGGATTTCGGAAGAGCCGGTCGAAGACCAACTGCGGATCACTTTCCCGGGGAATCGGATCCCCTTTCTGATCGTAGGAAATGTAGCTGCATCCGATCTGATTGGTGAAAAGCCCTTCAGTAGTCAGCTCGAGAGAACGCTGCGGAGTATCACCACCGATCTTGTCGGCAATCACCTGATCCATCGATGCCGCTTTCGTGTTGTCACTGCGACCGGAAAGAAAGCGACGCGCCGAATTCGCGTGGGAGGAGAATCCAAAATCACCCATGTTGTCGAGAATGAGCAGGTCCTCTTTGTGTTTCTCAAAGGGTGCCATCAGCGGCGACATCCGGAAATCGAGCTCGCTCCCTCCATTGATATTCCACGAAGGTGGATGAACACCGTTCGGTTTGAAAAGAGTCATGAACCGGACCGGCGATTCAACTTCGCCCGCGAGATTCTTCGCGCTCGCTTCCATGACATTGAGAAAAGGAAGAGGCACGAGAGCCCCGGCAGCTCCGCGGAGGAAACTGCGTCGATCGGTGTTCCAGGTTCGTTTCATATAGAGGTCGAGATTTGTAAGAGAATCAGAAGATTGCCATCTTCTGCTACGCGCTTCTTTACTGAAAGACAACTTCCCTGAAAGGAACGCTCTTGGCAATGCCGTGAATGAGGTCCCTCCAGGTGCCGTTTTTCTCAAGAATCTGCGAAGTCAAAGCATCCACGGTCGGGCGGTCGTTGCGTTCCAGCTTCCGGCAAAGTCCATAGGCTAACATCTTTTCAACGACGTTGCGGACGATTGACTCGCGCTGACTGGTAAGGAGGATCTTCTTCAGTTCCGCGTAGTTCTGAAACTTTGTCCCGTCAGGCATGACTCCTGAAGAATCGATCCCTTTCGTCGGCTCCGCGGGAGAGTTCTTTTTCTTTGTCTGGCTTTTTCCGATGAGCCCGCCCTGATCATTGTATTCTTCCAGGGCAAAACCCAGGGGATCAATCTTGTCATGACAAAGCGCACACGACTTGTCAGCCCGGTGCTGTTCAAAGCGTTCACGAAAGCTGAGATTCTGCCCTTTCGGACTGCTTTTGATCGGCGGAATATCCGGTGGCGGTTCTCCGAGATGCTCACCGAGAATCTGACGAAGCATCCAGGTCCCGCGAAGGATTGCGCCTTTGTTCATCGTCAGGACTCCGGGCATCGTGATAATCCCTCCACGCTCAGGATTGTTTTCCAGAGTCATTTTCCGATTGGCAAAAATCTGTCTTTCAATCCCTCTCGGCTTGATGAATTTCCCGAGTTGTTTGTTGTCTTTCGGATAGTATTTCGAAGTCACATTGTTGGCGAAGGTGGTTTTTGAATCGATCAGTTCTATCACCGGTCGGTCTTCGGTAAAGAGATAGTGGAGGAAATCGATCGGCTGACTTCGCAGAGCGTAGGTATTTGTGGGATCTTTTCGCGGATCCTCTATCTGTTCGAGAAGAAGCCACTGCACTCCAAAGCTCTCCGCCAGAGTTCGGGATTTTGGAGAAGACAACATCCGGTCGATCTCTGCTTCAAATGCTTCGGTCTCTTTTAGTCCACCATTAGCCACAGCTTTCCTTAAACCTTCATCCGGCATGTCTTCCCAGAGGAAATAGGAAAGCCTTTCTGCCAGCTCGTAGTCATCGACAGCTTGAGCACCACCTTCCCCATCTGATTCCATTAAATGCCCGCGATAGAGAAATGCCGGGGACATAAGAATACGTTTCATTTCCAGCTTCAAGGAATCGACGAGTGCCCGCCCTTCCTTTTCCTCCAGATTTTCATTGATCTGGCGCATCAATTCCGACTGTGCCGGACGCCGGAAAGCGCGCTCCATGAAATTCGCTGCAAATACCTGCGCCTGCTCAGCGCTCAACTGTTCCTTAATCGAAGATCCGACAAGCCCCTCCAACTCCGTCTTTCGATCCGGACTGAAGAGTTGTTCAAGTGCGAAATCAGCCAGGTAGGAATACTGATCCCAGATATTGGTCGAAATACTGGCGGCATGAGTATCATTCGCGAATCCGCTTTCCCCCGGTGGATCGGTAGGAAGCAATTTCATGACGAGTGATTTCTCCACCACGGTCTGTTCGGCCTCGACAATGTTTACCTCCAGCGGAAAACCGAAGAGTGAATGCATCGTGTTTCGATACTCCGGCGCCGACAGTCGTCGAGGCTTGTAGGATGCCGGCTTCGATTCGACGCCGGTCACAAATTCCTCTTCATACCATTTCAGAATCTCAGCGCGCTCCCCGTCAGTCGGCTGCGGTTCGTCCTCAGGTGGCATTTCACGATCTTCAAGAACGAAGGACACCGTTTCCCAGAGCTCGGCATCAGCACGAGCGTCGGCAATGGTTTTGATCTTCGAAAAATCGACCTCACCCTTCACCTTTTCCCCACCATGGCATTTGAGACAATGGGTTTTGAGAAATGGCTGGATATCGGCTTCGAAGGCACCTCCTTCTGATGCACCCACCATAAGCGGCAGCGTAAGAAGAATTGAAATTGAGATTCGGAGAAAATTCACAGCGTGCTTGGTTACTCCCTCATGTCAGTGATCTCAAGGGCGACATGACGCCGTAACCAAGCCTGCTGTTTCGGTAAGTGGTCAAATTTTGTCTCAATCAGAAAACCTTCTCTCACTCAGGCTTGAGGAGTTCACCTGTTTCGAGATCAAAGGTAATCCAATCCTTTTCGTACTTCTCGTTGATAAACGTAAACTTGAACGGAAACCGTCCCGATTGGGTGTAGTCATTTCCCAGGGCAGAAAAGTCGCCCACCTGACGGGGACTTTGTGAAATCCGCTTCATCCCCAGTTCGGCCAGCTCTGCCGCCGGGTACTCTTTAATTTTCTTCCCGGCAAGATAGAAGACGACCCGGGAGACCTTTCCAAGCTTTTTGAAGTCGTCATTGCTGGTAATCCTTACCGGCTCCACCTGAACAACGGCCCACTTTCCGCCCATTGAAATCCAGCCGAGGAACAACTCACCCCGCATGTAGACGGGAAACGTTTCCTGCAACTCATCTCCGCCTTTTTTGACGGCGTATAGCTCCGTTTTCCCGGCAGTCCCAAAATCGTCATCCGGAGTGGAGCGGAGGTAATAGCGTCCGCCTTCGAAAGATTGAACACTCGTGTGATTCTCACCTTTCCCCGAAATCTTGAACGCATAAGAGGCCGGAACAATTCCGGCAAGAGTGAAGGCGATGCACAGGAGGTATTTCATATCGATTGCGTGAGAGTCATCTATCCTTCTACGCTCCTTCCGCACCCGGAATTAGAACTTTAATCTTCTACGCTGAAAATCACTGAACGGGAAGCCCCCCGTCACCTACGCTTTGAGGGCTTCGTATTTGTCCGTATGCTTCTGGCGAAGATCCGGGGGCATTGCCGCCTCGATCTCTTCACGCAATTCGAAAGTACTGTTTACCACCCCTATCAGATCACCCGTCCAATTTGTCCCCGCGAGGACACCATCTCCACTCATTCCCGGAAGCCACCGAAATATGAAGTCGAAAAGATCCATCGAAGTTTCTTCATAATCCTCAAAGCCACTCGTCCGCACCCGGGTCGCATATGCCCGGTCCGACCAGAACATCAAAATCGTAGACTCATCGCCTTCCTTCGAAACCGAATTCGCCACTCCTTCGGAATTCGACAAATACCAAACGGTTTCATTCTCGATGATCCGCTCAATAAATCTCCGATGATTGGCATCACATGTTGCGCGATCGAGGACCATTTTTCTGAGTAAAGTTAAAAGCTAACGGTCTGGAATTGTTCGGTCACACAAGAGCGCGCGAATCACCGTTCAATGCATTTCACAGATGAGCGGCTGCTTGCGCACACCTACTCATCCCCCAGCAGTTTTCCAATGGCGATTTCGTCGACACCATTTTGAATGATTTTTGACAGATCTTTGGCCAGGGCATCGGCGTCGCCTTTTTCCAAGTTGGATTGAAATCTCTTTGCCAGCTCCGGATCCATTTCCGCTTGGGTTGTTTCCACGCTGGTTTCAGATTGGATAATCTCCTGCAACTGCGCCTGTGACTGCCCGGATGAATCCCCTCCAAGCGATCCATCCCCTAAAATATTGATTGAAATCGACTGGGTATCACCGGCTTTGAGTTTTTCGAGATCGATACCCATTTTCTTTGCCTCTTCCGGCGTCAGTATTTTGACTTCAGAGGAGACAACCGGGGATGAAGAAAGGAGAGGGTTTGAAGAACCTGTGATTCCCTGCAACAAGAGACTGAGATCCATATTCTCCGTCGCTTTGGCGACAGCTTCCTTCAGCGTTTTCTCCTGCTGAGGAGTCAGGTGGGCGGTCAGCTCCTTGAAGTCAACCGGGTTGACGGAAGCCTGTGGAGCTTCTTCTACAACGGGTGGAGCAGGAGAATTTTCCGGCGCCTCCTGCGTTTCAATAAGGACCGGAGAAGCCGCCTTTTCGCAAGATGTGAAAAAGACGCAGGAAAGAATCAGGGTTGCCAGTGGTTTCATGGAAAAAGAGGAAGGTAAAAGATTCAGCAAGATAGCGTGATTTACATAGGAAGGTCCGATGCTATCGCAATTCGATCGGGTATTACACACGCTACCTCAAAGCACCAGGGAATACCAACTTTCGCATGACTGATCACAACTCGGTATCAACAGCTTAAGAATCGTTGGGAAGTGCCGTAACTTGTCGTTTCTGTGATCCATTTTGATTAACGAACCCTATTTCACACGAAGCAACTCCAGCGAATGCACATTGATCGCTTCTTTGCCGACGATCTCCAGAGCATTCAATCGCAGCGTCGCCCGCCCCTTCTCCAATCGAATCGTTCCTAAACTCAGCGGCTTGAAGTCCTTCACAAAGTAGTGCGACTCCTCGACCCGTTCCTTTAATTTATCGTAGAGCGGCGGGTCAAAAGACTCGGTCACTTTGGCCTTGGTCCCTGCATCGCTTTCGTCCACGCCGATTCGAATGGTCGTTCCCACATCGCCTTCGGCGCAGGTGTAGTAAACAATCGCCCGGTAGTCGCCCGCATCGCCGACATCGATACTCCAGGTGATGGAATCATCCTTGCTGGTCCAGTTTTCAAAAAAGGAATTATTTGGCGCCTTAGAACTTCGCTTGATGGTTCCGTGCTCGATACCGTCGCGAGCGGGAAGGGTAGTACTATTTGCGTAACCGACAGTAAAGGGACGGTCAGCGCTGGCGGTGAAATGCGGCTGCATTTCCGCGTTGAACTGTTTTGCTTCGGCCTGAAGGCGGGCCACGAGTTCGGGGTGTTGTCCGGAAACGTCTTTCGTCTGTCCCCTATCGTTTGCGATATTGAAAAGCTTTCCGGAAGCATCCATTCGAAACTGATCAGTTCGAACGCTGACTTGTTTCTTCCGAATACTGAAGAGGCTTCGGGACAGCTCGGAGTCCCCTTTCCCCAAGAGCAAAGCGGACAAATCCCGTCCGTCCAGATCCAGCGAATCATCATAACTCACTTCACTGAGAGCGGTGAGTGTTGGTAACAGATCCAAACCGGCACTGACCGGGAGCATCTTCTCTCCCGCCGGAATCCTTCCGGGCCAGCGGATGAAGAACGGAGACCGGACGCCGCCTTCATCGATGTTACCCTTCTTGCCCTTCATCCCGCCGTTCCATCGGAAGGAGTTGGGACCGTTGTCGGAAAAATAGACGACGATCGTGTCTTCGCTCAGTTTGAGTTCATCCAGCCTTTTTAAAACACGGCCGACATTCCAATCGATATTTTCACACATGGCGAGTGCGGCGCGGGTCATCGCCAGGTCCTCCTTCTCCAGATCGCGATGTCTCATTGCCGGATCCAGCTTCGTGAACTTGTTGTAAAATTCGTCGTCGATCATCATCGGCGAGTGCGGCGTGTTGTAGGGGAGGTAACAGAAGAAAGGCTTGTCTTGGTTTTCTTCGATAAACCCAATGGCGTGATTGGTGAAGTCGTCAACGACGTAGCCTTCGCCTCGAACTTTTGCCCCGTTGTGATCGAGCGGCGGACTAAAATAATGCCCCCAGTGCCCCGAAGTGAATCCGTAGTATTCGTCGAATCCGCGATCATTGGGATGATAGGGCGATTGCGTTCCGTTGTGCCATTTACCAAAGGCGCCGGTGGCGTATCCGGCGGATTGGAAAATATCGGCAATGGTAGTTTCGTCAGGATTAATCCGCCCTTCGCCGCGGCTGACACCGCTGACGCCGGTCTTTGGGTAATATCGACCGGTCAGGAATTCGGCGCGAGTCGGAGCGCAGACAGCGCAGACGTAGAAGTTTTCCAGAGTGACGCCGTCGCGGGCGAGGGAATCGATGTTCGGCGTGGAGAGGTTGGTGTTGCCGTTGACACTGAGATCGCCCCATCCCTGATCGTCGGTCAGGAAGATGAGGACGTTGGGCGGCTTGGCTTCACCAGTAAAGGCGAAGACAAGGATGAGACAGGCGAGGAAGAATCGCATAGCGGATTGTGTCACTTTGCACGACGGATCGCAAGCGGGGGTGGGGTATTCAGATCGTAGCGTGGAATGCCATTCCGCTTCTCTGCCTATCCGCCGGTGCGTGGGCGGGATTCTTCGAAACGGAATGGCATTCCATACTACTTTTGAGTGGAAAGGAAGCCTTAGCCCTTCTCCCACGGTGCTCTCGCATTCGCTTCGACTTCAGCGTCGAGCTCGGTCATTCTCGCGCGAAGGTCATTGACGATTTCCGTCTTCTCACCGGCGAGGTTATTTTGCTCAGCAAGATCTCCATCAAGATCGAAAAGAAGGACCTCCGGAGTTGGCGGGCTTCCTTTCCCCTTGTCCTTACCCTTGCCTTTCCCTTTGCCCTTGTTTCTTCCTCTACTCGGATTCTTCACCAGGAGCTTCCATTTTCCTTTGCGAATGCCTTCGATCGCCCCCCTGGAGGTGTAATAAAGAAACTCGTCACGTGGACTGGCAACTTCTCCTTCTGAAAGCATCAAGGCCGAAGCGTCGAGCCCATCGATCTTTCTATCGGAGGGAAGCGGTGTTTCCGTCAGGGCTGCGATCGTTGGCAAGAGGTCAATCGTCCCGACGAGTTTATCGCATTCCGTTCCGGCTGGAATTCGACCCGGTCCCCACATGACACAGGGGACACGTTGCCCGCCCTCGAAAGTCGTTCCTTTTCCCTCGCGAAGCGGGCCGGCTGATCCTCCGTGATTCTTGAATTGCAGCCAGGGGCCGTTGTCCGAGGTGTAGATCACGTAAGTGTTGTCGGAAAGCTTCAGCTCCCGGATTGTCTCCATGACTCGTCCGACTTCAGCGTCGATGTGCTCGATGACATTGGTGTAGGCATTTTGCGGGTTAGGGTCGTAAACGTCTTCTGGAACGTATAGCGGGATGTGCGGCATCGAATGAGGAAGGTAAACGAAGAAGGGCTTGTCCTTGTTTTCGGTAATGAACTCGACCGCCTTGTCGGTGTAGCGACGGGTAACCGTGCGCTGGTCGACGGGGAGCTCGACGATTTTTTCATTTTCCATGAGGGGAGTTTTCCAAAGAGTGAGCGTGCTCTCCTGATCCTTCCACAAATCGTCGGAAGAGACTTTCGGTTTCCCTTTGTTGTCCGGATGATTCATGTCGTTGGAATACGGAATACCGAAATAAGTATCGAAGCCGTTTTGCTGCGGGAGCGTTTCAGGATGATGGCCGAGATGCCATTTTCCGAAACAGGCGGTGGCGTACCCCTGTCCTTTGAGGTGATCGGCGATGGTGTGCTCCCCGGGATTCAACCCTTTGGTGGAAGCCGGAAAAAGAACGTGCTGATGCATTCCTACACGCTTCGGATAACAACCCGTTAGCAGGGCCGCCCGCGAAGGAGTGCAAACCGGCGAGGCGACCATGAAGTTGGTGAACTTCCGCCCTTCAGTAGCCATTCGGTCAATGTTTGGCGTTTTGATTTTCTCTGAACCGAAGCAACCGAGATCTCCATAGCCCTGGTCATCCGCGAAGATGATGACGAAGTTTGGTTTCGCTTCGGCTGCAAAAGTAGAGGAGATCTGAAAAAGCAGGATAGCGGCGACTAAAAAACGGAGAGGTCTAATCATTGGGGCAAACAAAGCAGATCACCCAAATCGGGCAAGAACCGATTTCGTTTCCAGACGAAGGGGGATCTATGACAGGATGGGAGTGAATCGTTTAAAAGTCTGCTGACGCGTTATGAACAAATTTTCTCTCCTCTGCTCTCTATCCGCTGTTTTCTTTTTCCCTCTTTCCGGACATGCACAGGACAAGGACTGTCTCTTATACACATCTGACGCTGCCGACGAAGAGGATAGTGGAGATCTC
>CAJXQE010000140.1 GCA_913058215.1 uncultured Verrucomicrobiales bacterium | reverse complement strand
GGGCTCGGAGATGTGTATAAGAGACAGGAATGGAGAGTTGGATCGAGCGCGTTGCCGGAGGATTCGATCACTATTTTTCGGCCTTAACTCTCGCCTTCCTGATCGTAGTTTTCACTCTAATCATGTTGGGAGCCGTTTTTGTTTCCTTGATCGCAGGTGATATCGTCGCCAAAGAATCTGAAGACGGAAATCTCCGATTGCTTCTTGCCCGTCCAATCTCGCGGTTTCGCCTCCTCTTCGTAAAATTCCTTTCCTGCCAGATTTACACCACCATTCTGTTCCTGTTCGTCGGTATAACTGCGCTTCTTGTTGGAATTATCGATCGAGGGTGGGGGGGCGGATTTCTTGTCTGGACACCGACTATTCCAAAAATTTCACTCTTCGAATGGAATGAGGGGATCATCCGCTATGCCCTGGCAATCCTTGGCTTTTCCTTCATCTATCTTCCGGTAACTGGACTGGCCTTCATGTTCAGTTGCTTCAAAATCAAACCGGCCGCAGCTACCATCATCACCGTGGCGATTATCGTTGCCGACAGAATTCTATCATCGATTCCCCTTCCCGCCTTCGAACCCTACCGGGAATATTTCATTACCTCCCGCATGGACGCCTGGCTGCTGCTGCTCTACCAGGACATTCCCTGGCCAAGATTCTTCGAAGCCTGGGTTTGGCTCATCGGCATCGGCCTCAGTGCTTTCGTCGTCGGATGGATCGCTTTCGAGCGGCGCGATGTAAAAAGCTAAGCAGAGTCTACACCTTCTCCCGCCATAGCTGAAAAGACCGCCCCGATAATTTCGTCACCTCATCCGCGCCCGCCTGAATCACTTCCGCATCAGGATCAGCGGTATCGATAATACGCTCCCAGCTACAGGTGGTCTTTTTAGGAAAGTGAAAAGTATTCTGCCTCGCTCTGGCATTGAAAAAGAACAGGAGAAACCCGCTGTTCGGTCCACTGCTTGCCGCAAGATCCCGATGAATCATCATCGCGAAGGCACCGGCTTTGTCGATGGACCAGTCAATGATCTCCTTTGCGCCACCGTCCGGCCGCATCCAGGACGCATCGGGGAGATTGCTGCTGCCGATTTTTTTTCCGGAGAAAAATCGCTGTCGATGCAGTGCAGGATGCTCTTTTCGGAAAGCCAGCAGCTTTGCGACAAATCTACGCAGCTGTTCTTCATCCTCACCCTTCGACCAGTTCAGCCAACTGATCTCGTTGTCCTGACAATAACTGTTATTGTTTCCTCCCTGAGTTCTCAGAGCTTCGTCACCTGCAGTGATGAACGGAGTCCCCTGAGACAAAATCGAAGTGACGAGAAAATTTCGAATCTGACGCAAACGAACTTCCTGAATCTTCGAATCCGTGGTTTCGCCTTCAGCACCAAGATTGTAGGAAATGTTGTGTGAATCTCCGTCGCGATTCTCCTCGCCGTTCTGCTCGTTGTGCTTGTCATTGTAACTGACCAGATCGCGGAGAGTGAACCCATCATGCGAAGTGATCATGTTAAGACCGGCCGACGGCTTGCGGTTGTTGTGAGCAAACAATTCCTGGCTCCCTGTCAGGCGCGCGGCAAATTCCCCTGCCACTCCCGGATCCCCTCTCCAGAAAGCGCGGACACAATCGCGAAACTTCCCGTTCAATTCTTTCCAGTTCGCGGGGAAATTTCCTAACTGGTATCCATCGAGTCCGAGATCCCAAGGTTCCGCAATCAATTTGGTCCGCCTCAGAACAGGATCCTGTTGAGCAGCCTTAAAGAAGGCACATCGCCGGCTGAATTCTTTGGGCTCACGGCCCATTTCAACAGCCAGATCAAAACGAAATCCATCAACGTGCATTTCCTCCACCCAATAGCGGAGGGAGTCCATCACCATCCGCATCGCAAACGGGTGGGGTATATTTACCGAATTCCCACAACCGGTCACATCATGATATATGCCCGGTTTTCCATCAACGCTGTGATAGTAGGCATGGTTATCGAATCCGCGCAGAAAACAGGTCGGTCCTGTTACGCCCGCCTCGCAAGTGTGATTGTAAACCACATCGAGAATAACTTCGATCCCCGCCCGGTGAAGGCGTTTCACCATCTCGCGAAACTCAGTGACCGGGTCATCTCCCACCGCGAACCTCGCTTCAGGAGCAAAGAAACCGAGCGTATTGTATCCCCAGTAGTTCACGAGGCCTCGATCCAGTAGAAAGCCATCGTCAAGATGCTGATGGACCGGTAGCAGCTGAACCGCAGTGATCCCTAACCCCTGCAGATAGTCGATCGTCACATCATGACAAAGTCCGGCGTAGGTTCCACGCTGATCTTCGGGAATGTCAGGGTGCATCCGGGTGAACCCTTTTAAATGCATCTCCATGACCACTGTCTCGGCCATTGGCAGCCGGAGTGGCGTATCGCCTTCCCAATCAAAAGTATCAGGGAGTGGAACCACAGCCTTCGGAGCTGCTGCGGCACTGTCGGTCTGATCAACTGAGCCATCCTGCAAAAGAGAAAGAAGCGAGTCATCATACAGCGACGGCCCATCGATTCTCTTAGCATAGGGATCGAGCAGAAGCTTTCTCGGATTAAAAAGGTGCCCCTCATTCGGCGCCCACAAACCATGAACGCGAAACCCATAACGTGTTCCTTCGGGTATCCCCGCAATCTCATTATGCCAGATATCTCCGGTTCGCTCTGTCAGCCGAATTCGACAGGTCTCTTCTCCGGGAGCTTCAGGATCGCAGAAAAGGCACAAGTCGACAGACTCCCCGTTGCTGGAGAAAACCGCAAAGTTTACGACGCCGAAATCAACAGGCGTCGCGCCGAGGCAGTCGGATGATCCGGGACGGATCGACAGAGAGTTGGTGGTGTTTTCAGTCAAAACTATTGAAGCCCTCGATAGGTCAATCGCGAAAGATAATGAGTATAGGCAAAGATTCTACCACTCCCATTTTTTCTATGAAATCGGAACATATTTTGACCATTTCCTGCCAGATTAGACAAAAAAACTGCGAAAATGACAGAACTGTCATCAAACTGTAACTCTTTTTGTTATCTGCATCTGGCTGGTTGGTATCATGAAAGTGATTTCTTCAACCAAACAACCGAACCACATATCCGCCGTCAGGGTCCTCCTTCCTCTCGGAATCACAGCTCTGACTTTACTTTCCTGCCTGAACATTACGGCACAGGAAGAGACTCGCCGATCGCCCAACAACTTTACCAAAAAGGACAGGCGAGGAGCAGAGCTGATGCCTCCCAACAAAAAGAAAATGGGTTCGGTAAAAATGGGCCAACGCACCATTGAGTTTCCAGACGAGTTCCGCACCATCGACGGGACGGGAAACAACCTTACTCATCCTGAATGGGGAGCCTCGGAGGTTCCTTTTCTACGTCGAACTACCGTCGACTATGCCGACGGAGAACACGAACCTTCAGGATCTGTTCGACCAAACGCCCGGACCATCAGCAATGAAATTTGCGATCAGGGGGAGGAAAATATTCTCAATCGTCACCACGCTTCGGATTTCGTCTGGCAATGGGGACAGTTTCTCGATCATGACATCACTCTGACCCCGGTGATGGATCCGGAAGAGCCTTTTAATATTCCCGTCCCTGCGGGGGATCCCTATTTTGACCCACAGAATACTGGAACTCAGGAGATCCCTCTGGATCGCTCTTTCTATGAAGTCGTCGACGATGTTCGCCAGCAGGTGAACGAAATCACGGCCTATGTCGACGCCTCCAACGTCTACGGTTCGAACATCGAACGCGCCGATGAACTGAGAACGATGGACGGCACCGGCCGCCTCCAAGTCAGCGACGGGAATTTACTTCCCTTCAACGTGAACGCTTTCCCCAATGCCCCCACAGAACACGCTCCCAACTTTTTCCTGGCAGGCGATTTCCGCGCGAACGAACAAGTGGGCCTGATTGCGATGCACACTGTTTTCATGCGAGAGCACAACTACTGGGCTGACGCTGTCGCGAAATCCAATCCCGACTTTGATGGTGATCAAATCTACGAGGTCGCCCGCGCCATCGTCGGAGCTGAGATCCAGGCCATTACCTACAATGAATTTCTACCACGCCTCCTCGGAGAGAAAGCGATCCCCCGTTACCGCGGATACCGCCCTGATCTGAATGCCGGGATCTCCAATGTATTTGCCACGGCCTCCTACAGGTTCGGTCACAGTATGCTGTCAAGTCAGCTGCTGCGACTGGACCGCCGTCTCAATGAAACCGAAGACGGTCACATCGATCTGGCAGCGGCATTTTTCAATCCTGATGCAATCGTCAACGAAGGCGGAATTGATCCAGTAATTCGCGGTCTCGCTCATCAACCCGCTCAGGAGATCGATACGAAACTGGTCGACGACGTGCGTAACTTCCTCTTCGGCCCTCCCGGAGCAGGTGGATTCGATCTCGCGGCGCTCAACATTCAGCGGGGTCGTGATCATGGTCTCCCGGGATACAACGAAGTGCGTCGAAACTTCGGCCTGGATCCGGCAAGGGATTTTGACGACATCACAAAAGACCGCGACCTCCAGGACAAATTGGAAGAGACTTTCGGAGATGTTGAACTGATCGATGTCTGGGTTGGCGGTCTCGCTGAGCCTCCGGCGCGAGGAGCCATGGTTGGAGAAACCGTCCAGGCAGTCCTCGGCGAGCAGTTCCGACGCCTTCGGGATGGTGACCGCTTCTGGTATCAGAATCATCTCGGCCGCGAACTCCAGCGCCTCATCGAAGGGCAATCACTTTCAAAAATTATCAAACGAAATACAGAGATCAGTCGTGAACTCCCTGAGGATCTCTGGAGAGTTGGTAAAGGTGGTCCGGTGATGACCAGTGGCGGTGCGGGTGGACCTGGTGGCCGACCTCCTTTCGGTGGTCCTCCGCGCCGCCGCTAAATCATCCGGAGTCAGACTTTTCCACTCCTATCGTATCGCTATGATTTCCCTTGAAGATAATCCGCAAACCATTGATCCTAATGCCCCGTCGTCAGGGAATATGAGAGTGCTCGTCGTAGAAGATCAGGAAAGAATTTCATCCTTCATCAACAAAGGATTGAAAGAGCAAGGCTTCGTCGTCGACGTCTGTGAAAACGGCGACGACGGTTACGCTCTCGCTACGACCGAACCTTACGACGCCATTGTTCTCGACATCATGCTTCCGGGCCGGGACGGGCTAAGCATTCTCAAGAATCTGCGAAAGCAGGGAAATGCGGTGCCCGTGATTTTGCTGACCGCCCGAAGCGAGCTCGACGAACGCCTTGAGGGTTTGAATCTCGGAGCAGACGATTATTTGACTAAGCCGTTTTACATCGAGGAGCTCGTAGCCAGGCTTCTCACCATTGTCCGTCGATCCGCGGGCGAACCAACTCATTTGCTGAAGGCCGGTGACTTGGCTATGGATTTGGTTCATCACTCCGTCACGCGGGATGGCGAAGATATTCAACTCTCAATGCGCGAGTTTTCACTCCTTGAGTTCCTCCTCAGGAGTCCCGGCCGGGTACTCAGCCGCACTCAGATTTGTGAGCACGTCTGGAATTATTCTTTCGATCCGGATACCAATCTGGTCGACGTCTACATTCAGAGAATCCGTAAGAAAGTAGACAAAGATTTCCCCACCAAACTGATTGAAACAGTAAGAGGTGTCGGATACCGGATTGCCAACCCGGACTGACAGCTTATGCGTTCTCTTAGAGTCAGACTGGTGCTGCTTTCCACCCTCCTTTCCGGAGTGGTGATCGTGGCATTGGCTAGTGTCGCCTGGGTATTCATGATTCAGGCATTCGAAGAAAGAGCGGATCTGGAAATGCGGGATCGCTTCGGGCGAATGTTTCGTGACCTGCATCCACGCCTCGACTTGGAGAGATACAGCGAAAATCTGAGAACGGAGGTGGAGGATGAGGTTCAGGATGGTCGGCTTCTTTTGCGAATCCGGGATGACATCAATGATCAGACAGTTTTCGAATTTCCGAGCAGTGACTGGTTCGCTTCTATGCCGGAAGATCTACTTCCTGAACTCCCGGACCCATTGGCACGTCGCCCGGAGTTTCGCCACGGAGAAGGTCCCAAAGGTCCACCGGGTGAAAGAACCAAAGGGGATAATCTGCTTCTCGAAGAGCTCTTGCTCTATGGCGAACCTTCAGACGGTCGGCCTCCCCGGAACTCGCCAAAAGGCCCCAAAGGAAAAGGTGCAGCACCGGGAAACTCAGCGCCTCAGCGTGAGTATATGGAATTCGGGAGCATGGTCTATCAGGGTAAAGAGTGGAGAATCCTGGTTCTTCACGGCCGTGGATATGGTCTCGTCGCGGCAATGGACAGCGAAAATACGCGAGTGGAAATCGCGCAATTGAGAACCCGCTTTGTAGTGACAATTCCCATAGCCCTCGGATTGATCGCCCTGGGCGGGTGGTTTGTTGCCGATCGTGCCCTTCGACCGATCCGAGCCATTTCAAAAACCGCGAGCAATCTTACCGCCCGGGGATTAAGTGAACGGATCACCGCGATTCCCCACAGCGATGCTGAAATTACGGAGTTGATTGATGTTCTCAATGAAATGATGAACGGACTCGAGGAAAGCTTTGAGCATGCGAATCGTTTCAGTGCAGATGTTTCCCATGAATTAAAAACGCCGATCGCGATCATGCAGGGGGAAGTCGAAAACGCACTCAAAGAGGCAGAAGTAGGATCCCGTGAACACGCGAACCTCGTTGTTATTCGCCAGGAAATTCAAAGGCTGAAGGAGATCACAAAAAGTCTCATGCTCTTGGCAAAAGCCGATGTAGGGAAACTGATCCTTCGTAAAGACCCGGTCGATCTCTCCGAAGAAATTTCGGGACTCGCAGAAGATGCTGAGATCCTGGCAATCCCACAAAAGGTTCGCATCGAAACCGAAATCGACTCCGATTTGATCGCCATTGGCGACGAGGTTCTGCTGCGGCAAGCACTGCTGAACCTGATTAGCAATGCAATCAAATACAATATCGAAGACGGTTCGGTCACCATTTCACTGCGGGAAATCGAAGAGAATCAGGCACTGCTTGTCGTTGAAAATACCGGCCCAACGATTCCCGAAGAAGATCGCGAAAGAATTTTCGAGAGATTTCATCGCGTCGACAAATCAAGATCCCGTAACATCGACGGATTTGGCCTTGGCTTGAGTCTGGCCCGTGAAATCATTCGTGGGCACGGAGGCGAACTTTGCCTGATGGATTCCGATGAAAACCTGACCCGGTTTCAGGTTACACTTCCGCTGAGGAAACGCTTCAGCAATGAAGTTTAATGCTGCTGCGTTTTGAGCTTCCCCTTACTCTCCAGGATCTGGAGCATGGGACTCACTTTCCGAAATCGAACAAGATTATTAGAGTAAGAGTGCCTCCCCCCGGAAGGGGGAGGCAATTTCCCACTCGTGCCGTCTCCAGCGTTTAGGCCACGTTCCCGTTTCTCAACAGGTTGGGAGCCGCCGGTCGACTTTTGCCTTCCAGCGAAGGCCCGACAGCCGACGACAAGCTAAGCCCCCATTAACAATTCAACGGTCCGGGCCTGTATATTTGCCGGTAATGCTCGAACACAGCAGGAAAATTCCAAAGGTGTTGTATGTCTAACTACCTGAATTCTACGTTTAGTTCGCGTTTAAGGGAATCCAAAAGTTTAGAATGTGCAGTTTCAATTTCCGCCGCCTCCAAAGTTCTTTCCGGAGAACGGTAAGTTAAGGACCAGGCCAGCGACTTTTTGTCGGCATCCAGTTTCTCGCCACTCGGGTCGCTGAACAGGTCGAAGAGTTCGACATCTACAAGGAGTGGTTCGTTCAAACTTGCGAAGAAATCATCGATTTTTCCGCTTGGAAGATCTGCTGGTACCAGCATCGCGATGTCGCGTGAGCTACCCGGGAAACGCGGAAGCTCGGCGTAACGCTTCTCATCACTGAGTGCGGATGCCAATTTTTTCAGATTCACTTCTGCCACCAAGATCGGGGTTTCGAAATTCAATTCCCGTGCCCGCGCCGGAGGAATGATTCCCGCCAGGCCAAGCTTGGCTGCTTTTTTGCCACGTCCGATTTCGATACTGCAGGCACTGAGAAGCCGATCATCATCAAGCGATACCAGATTCACAGCCGCCGATCCGAAAACCTCTTCCAGCACAGCCCGGAGATCGTGAATATCCAGCGCCGAAGGTTTTCCATCGGCCCAACTGCGTTGGACGCGGCTACCGGTCATCAGCAATGCGAAATGCTCATGCTCGACTTCGCCGCCTTTCGGCGTTGCGGTGAAAACACGCCCCATTTCAAACAAACGAAGGTCACTGTTTCCGAAGCGGGAATTTCGTTCCGCAGATGCCAGCAATCCGGGAACAAGTCCGGGGCGGAGGTAATCCTGCTCGTCGTTGAGAGGGTTTTTCAATCGGATCGGACTCATTCCTCGATGAGTCGTGGCGCGGTCGTCATTAAGTTGTTCTCCGGAAATCAGCTTGAGGTTCCGGGTTTCAAAGAAGCCCAGAGAACCCAGTGAGTCCTTCAATTTCTTCTGAAAATCGTAAGTGTGATCTGCTTTCGATGCTGGAGAAATCCAGGTTCGGTTTCGCGAGGGAACGTTGTCGAGGCCATGGACCCGGGCGACTTCCTCGACCAGATCAATGGGACGCTCCAGATCGAGTCGGAAGGTCGGAATTTCCCAACCCGCTTTCGATTTTTTCAAACCAAGCGACTCAAGAATGCCGTCGATCTTTTCGTCAGGAAGGTCTTCACCAATGACAGAGCGACAAAAGTCATTTTCGAGTTCGACTGCTTGAGGCGGAGCAGGAGGTCCTCCGCAGACAATCAAATCGTCGTCAGCTTTTCCGCCAGCGAGGTCGAGAATCAGCTTGGTAGCCAGATCGGAAGCCCCCGCCACTTGATGAGCATCAGCGCCTCGCTCAAAACGATAGCTGGAATCGGAGTGTAAGGAGAGACGGCGCGCTGTCCTGCGAATACCACGCGGGACAAAATAAGCAGCCTCCAAAAGGATATCGGTCGTCGTTTCCGTAACACCGGAATCTTCACCTCCCATGACACCACCAAGAGCGACGGCGCCCTTGTCATCCGCGATGACCATGTCTTCTGCCATCAGCTTATATTCCTCGCCATCGAGCGCGAGGAATTTTTCACCTTCTGTAGCCTGACGGACATGAATTCCGCCCTTCAATTTTGCGAGGTCGAAAGCATGGAGCGGCTGCCCCATTTCCATGAGAACGTAATTCGTAATATCGACCACGTTGTTGATGGGACGCAACCCGATCGATTCAAGCTTCTCCTTCAACCAGGCGGGAGACTCCGCAACCTTCACCCCGCGAATCCAGCGACCTGTGTAGAATGGGCAACTTTCGGTAGAGGTTTGAATCTCTTCTTTCCCGGCCTTACGTGTCGGAGTTTTGGATTCTCCATGATGCGTCAAACCAGCGAGTGGACGCCCAACCAGAGCTGCCAGTTCGCGAGCTGTTCCGAGATGACTAAGACAGTCGGGACGGTTCGGAGTGATCTCCAACTCGAAAACCGCCGGGTACACTTCGCTGAGAGGCGTTCCCGGTTTCAAATCGGCTGACAAAATCATGAGACCATCCGCATCATCGGTCAGACCGATCTCGCTGGCCGCGCACATCATCCCGAGAGATTCGACCCCGCGCAGCTTGCCTTCTTTGATTTCAAAAGTCTTACCTTCGCCTGCATCGAGTACGCAACCGGGAAGGGCCAGGGGAACCTTGTCGCCTACCTTGTAATTTTTCGCCCCGCAAACGATCTGACGATTCTTGCCGGAGCCATCGTCGACATGGCAGACAGAGAGTTTGTCAGCGTCAGGATGCTTGTCGGAAGAAATTACTTCAGCAACGACCAGATTGTCCGGAAGACGCTGCACCCCTTCGACCTCGATACCCGCAAAGGTCAAAAGGTCATCGAGCTGCTGCATCGAGTAGTCCGAGAAATCAACGTGATCGCTGAGCCATTTTAAAGAAACATTCATAGAAATATTGGAATTTTTGGCTCCGGCGCTAAACAAACTGCTTCAGGAAACGGACATCATTTTCGATCAACAATCGTAGATCAGGAATACCGTACATAATCATCGCCAGGCGATCGAGGCCCATGCCGAAGGCAAATCCGCTGATCTTTTCGGGCGAATAAGCATCGTCTTTTCGGGCTTCGTTTACAGAATCAAACACCGCTGGATCGACCATCCCGCAGCCGGCGATTTCGATCCACTTGGCCGCTTTGCCAGTGGCTTGGAGTTTTAGATCCACCTCGAAGCTGGGCTCGGTGAAAGGGAAGAAATGAGGACGGAAACGCACTTCCGTTTTCGATCCGAAAATTTCGCGGAAGAAAAATTCGAGCGTCCCTTTGAGATCGGCAAGCGTCACTCCTTTGTCGACATAAAGTCCTTCCAACTGATGGAATGCACTCAGGTGAGTCGCGTCGATTTCATCACGACGAAACGCGCTGCCGGGAGCAATGATTCGCACAGGTGGCTCCACTTTTTCCATCGTCCGGATTTGAACGGAGGAAGTGTGAGTCCTGAGCAATTTTCCGTTTTCGAAATAGAAAGTGTCTCGCTCGTTTCGAGCCGGGTGGTCTTCCGGCGTATTGAGCGCATCGAAACAATGCCATTCCGTTTCGATTTCCGGTCCTTCGGCAATAGCGAAACCCATCCTTCGCAAAACGGAAACAGCTTCATCTAAAACGTGAGTCAGCGGATGCAATCCTCCTTGAGGCAATGGCCGACCCGGTAATGTCGCATCAATCGAAGCAAAGGCGGCGGCATCCTGAGCGGCGACAAGGCCAGCTTTCTTTTCCTCAAGAGCGGAAGTGATGGCAGTGCGGACTTCGTTCAGTTTTTGACCGACAGCTTTTTTGTCCTCTTTGGGAACGTCTTTCATTCCCGCACCGGCGACAGTGAGGCGTCCCTTTTTGCCGAGAAAGCCGACGCGGGCTTCTTCGAGCGCACTGTCATCAGCAATCGCTTCAATCGCAGCAAGGGCGTCGGTTAAAATGGTATCCAGTTCTTTGAGCATGATGTTCGTGCTTGGTGGGAAGGTTTCAATAAACCAACAGAGTTCAATCGTAGACCTAACAGGGTTGAATCGAAAATCAATTTTGGAGTGAGGAAGCGTGCGCGCTCATGACAAGGCTTGAGCGCCCAACACCAAACGTTTCGCTCCAAAAAAAAAGCCGGACTCCCGCATTTCGCGAAAAGTCCGGCCTTCGTTAAAGTTTGCTTAAAAATGCGACGGTTTAAGCCGCGTTTTTCTGCTTCTCTTCCAGAGCCGCTTTCGCTTTTTCAGCAATGGCAGCAAAGGCTTCGGCATCGTGCACGGCGATATCGGCAAGGACCTTACGGTCGAGATCGATTTCGGCGGCATTCAAGCCTTCGATGAAGCGTGAGTAGGTAACACCATTAAGACGGGCTGCCGCACCGATCCGCTGGATCCAGAGACGACGGAAATTCCGCTTACGAGTTTTACGGTCACGATACGCCCAGCTTTGCGATTTGAAGATCGCGTCTTTGGCGTAACGATACAGTTTTGAGCGTGCTCCCCGAAAGCCTTTGGCTTTCTTCAGGATACGCTTTCTTCTCTTCCGGCTGGCCGGCGAGTTGGTTGCACGTGGCATTTTCTATTATCCTCTGAACGGGCTGTTATTTTTAATTCAGTTGGAGGACTCACCCCTTCGTTAGGCAACGGTAGGCTGTTTTGTTTTCCAAAACCTGCCGCGCTGCCAGTCTTCTCAACTGTGAACCGAATTTGTCGGTTCGTGGTGTGCTATTGAATGCTACTTATTCGCTTCTGCTAATTTCGGTCCGAATTCCAACAATTATTTGTTGGAGAACGGAAGGTCCATTTTGATGTTTTTCTCATCACACTTGGCAACCAATGCTGGCTGGCCAAGACGGCGGAGACGTTTCGAATTCTTGCGTCGGTTCAAGTGGCGTTTGCCCTGTTTCCGACGCAGCACTCTACCGCTGCCAGTCACTTTAAATCTTTTAGCGACTGCTTTTCTGGTTTTTGCTTTTCCTGCTGCACGAGCCATGGGGTCGCGACTTTACGCAGCGTAGAGGGCATTGCAACGGATTTTAAAAAGAATTTAATTCGGAAAATATCGATAAAACAGGGCGAAAACACGGTATTCAGGAGGAAAACAAAAGTAGAACGACGCTTCCAGCTCGTTTCGCGAAGTCCATTATCAGACAGCAGGACCGACGAAATTCGACTCAATAGGATCGTATTCCCTTTCCGCTTCTCAATTGATATTCCCTCCCTTTTCGATGTAAGCTCTTTCCATGAAGCTTATTTCACCTCTTCTTCTGGCTGTTCTTGCGATTCCGTTTTCCTTACTCAGTGCCGCTGACAAACCAAATATCATGGTGTTTCTGGTCGATGACATGGGGGTGATGGATACCTCGGTGCCATTTCTTACCGATGACTCGGGTATTCCAAGAAAGTATCCTCTCAACGAATTCTATCGCACACCATCTATGGAGCGGCTCGCGGAGCGCGGAATACGCTTCAATCACTTTTACGCGATGAGCGTCTGCTCTCCGACGCGGATCTCGATCATGTCGGGACAAAATGCAGCCCGTCACCACGCGACCAACTGGATCAATCCCTGGAAGGACAACGCCGGCCCCAATGGTCCTCCTCAATGGAGATGGAAGGGTCTGAAGAAGGGCGATGTCACTCTCGCCGGACTGCTCGGTAAAGAAGGGTACAAAACGATCCACGTCGGCAAAGGACATTTTGGCCCCGAAGAAACGGACGGAGCGGATCCTGCCAAGCTTGGATTCGACATCAACATCGGCGGTGCTTCTTTTGGTGCCCCGGGCAGCTACTACGCGGAGAAAAATTACGGAAAAGGCGGGAAGCGCGATCGCAGTGCCGTTCCTCACCTCGATCAGTATCATGGCACCGACACCTTCCTCACGGAAGCTCTCACCATCGAAACGAAAAAGGTGATCGCCGAAAGCGTGAAAGCCGATGAACCGTTTTTCCTCTACTTTTCCCACTACGCCGTCCACGCCCCTTTTGAATCGGATCCACGTTTTGCAGATCACTACAAAGATTCCGGAAAACCGGCGAATGCTCAGGCTTTCGCCACTCTCGTTGAAGGAATGGACAAATCCCTGGGTGACATGCTTGATCAGTTCGAAGAACTTGGAATTGGCGAAAATACTCTCGTCTTTTTCCTGGGCGACAATGGATCCGATGCTCCTCTTGGTCACCAGCACGAAGTTGCCTGCGCGGCACCTCTTCGCGGAAAAAAGGGCGCTCACTACGAAGGCGGAATGCGGGTGCCTTTCATCGCGGCCTGGGTGAAGGCGAATGAAAAGAATACTTTTCAGCAACGCCTCCCGATTGCCAAAGGAACGATCCAAACCCAGAGCGCGGCAGTGTATGATCTCTTCCCCACTATTCTTGATCTAGTCGAACCGGCCAACGAACTGACTGATCACGCCCTGGACGGAAGCCGCCTCGACACCCTCTTGACGGGTAAGCCCGACTCAGGTCGTGAGGAAACTTTTCTGATGCACTATCCGCATGGCCCCCACCGCAGCAGCTATTTCACGAGCTATCGGGAAGACGACTGGAAAGTGATTTATCACTATCTTCCCGGCAAGGATTCAGACGGTGCGAGATACCAACTTTTCAACCTCGCCAAAGATCCCTTTGAGCAGAAGGATTTGGCCGGAGACGAACCGGAAGTTTTGAAACGAATGGTCGCCACGCTTGCTGAAGGTCTGGTCAAACAGGGTGCTCAGTATCCTGTCGATGAGAAAGGGAATCCCTTGAAGCCCGAAATGTTGCAGTGAGGCCTTCTCGCGAACAGCACCAGGTCGAATTCCGATGCAGATAAAACGATGCCTCAAGGCTTCACTCTCAACATGAACGACATCGCAGGTATCCGGGAGAAACTGCTCTCCTTTCCGGAGACAACTGAAGAAACCCCATTTGGTCCCGAAGTCCTTGTCTACAAAGTAGCGGGGAAAATGTTCGCGACACTTTCCCCGGACGAGTTGCCGGTGCGGATGAATTTAAAGTGCGACCCGGACCGTGCTCTCGACCTCCGCGACGAACACGAAACGATCATTCCCGGTTACCACATGAACAAAAAGCATTGGAATACGCTGGTGCTTGACGGCTCACTCCCGCACAATTTTATTTTGGAGTTGATCGAACACTCCTTTCAACTCGTCCTCGCAGGTCACACCAGAAAAACGCAGGCACAAATTCAGGAGAAATTGAAATGACGGCAAAGGAAATCCTCAAGGAATTGAAAGCGCTCGGCAGCGAAAATACTCGAAAAACCCTGATGCGACATGGAGCTCAGGATCCCTGTTTCGGAGTCAAAGTCGGCGACCTTCAAAAAATCAGGAAGAAGATCAAAGTCGACCACCAGCTTGCTTTGGATCTCTACGAATCCGGCAACTACGACGCGATGTATCTGGCCGGCTTGATCGCCGACGATGAAAAAATGACGAAGACCGATCTTCGTCGCTGGGCGAAACAGGCATACGGCGGATCACTTCCGGCCTATACCGTGCCCTGGGTAGCCACCGGTAGCAAACACGGCCAGGCTCTCGCCCTCGAATGGATCGAGGCAAAAGATCCCCGAATAGCTTCGATTGGATGGTCGACTCAAAGCTCCCTGATGTCGGTGAAAGAGGATACTGAGCTCGATTTACCAAGCCTGAAGAACTTGCTCAAGCGGGTTCAAAGAGAAATTCACAAAAGCCCGAACGAAGTAAGAGAGACCATGAATCAATTTGTAATCGGACTCGGATGTTTTGTCGCTCCGCTGTCTGACATTGCGATGAAGGCTGCGGAAAAAATAGGCGAAGTCACTGTCGACCACGGCGGGACAGCCTGCAAAACGCCTTTCGCACCGGATTACATCCGCAAAGTGGAAAAGATGGGAAGAATCGGAAAGAAAAAGAAGACTGCAAAATGCTGAAACCATTTCTTTGCGCCTCTTGCATATCCGATACTTAAGACGGAAAATATAAAATGCGAATTTGGTTTCAGCTTTCACTATTTTCGTTGGTGGCTGCGGCTTGTTCATTAAATGCCGACGAGCTTACAGACCATTCTGATGCATTAGATATCGCCGAAAAAGCGCTCCCCTGGATTCAGGAGGAAGGGCAATGGTGGATTGAGGAAAAAGAGTGCGTGTCCTGTCATCACACCCCTTTCGGAATCTGGGCGGGAACTCTCGCAAAAAAACACAAACTGCCCTTTCCGGAAGAACTTCTCTCCGAATGGCGTGAGTGGGCCTGGAATCACCAGCTTTCTCTAAAGGAGAAGAAGAAACCCGATGAGGCGGACGAACAGATTGGCGAACGCAATATCGAAGGCTTAAGCCAGTTACTTCTCAACGGAAGCGAGCCTCTTTCCAAAGAGGCATCGAAACGCTTCCAGGAAATCATTTCGGCTCATCAGAAGGAAACTGGTTTCTGGTCGCCCAATGGACAACTCCCCAGACAAGTGCGTCCAGCGGAGGAGACGAAGGCAATTTCGACGATGTGGGCAATCCTCGCATCAAAGGACGAAGCAAGCGTGAAAAAAGGAAAAGAGTGGCTCGCCGAAAACACAAAGAAACTGAAGCCGGAAACCACTGAATTCTTCGTAATGAAAGCGCTCCTCGACCAGAGCGACGAATCTCTTTCAGCAGTCATGAAACGACAAAACAAAGACGGCGGCTGGAGCTGGGTAAGTGGCGAAGAAAGCGATCCTATCGCCACCGGGCAGGCCCTGACAGCCATTGGGCGCCTCAACAAGCAGTCGGAACTTTCTTCTGAAGTTGAGCGAGCGGTGAACTTCCTGAAAAGCACCCAGGATGAGAACGGGATCTGGAAAACCTTCAGCACCAAAGACCGCGCCGAACAAACGCGGATCTCGAATTTCTGGGGGACGACCTGGGCAGTGATTGGACTCCTGGAATCGCAGTAGTCGCCCTTAAAATTCGCAGACAGATTTCGATTCCCTTATTGCGGACAAGATTTGGATAGATCTGCAGACTCGCCTGCCTTACAAGAGCAGGTATCCATGGCAAAAACCACACCCCTCCCCT
Source organism: uncultured Verrucomicrobiales bacterium (assembly GCA_913058215.1). Classification (GTDB taxonomy): domain Bacteria; phylum Verrucomicrobiota; class Verrucomicrobiia; order Verrucomicrobiales; family DEV007; genus Arctic95D-9. Next base: position 1,492 of record CAJXQE010000140.1, on the reverse strand, counting down.
TCGCCCTGACACTTGCACTTTTCTTTTGCGTCGGGCTGTCCATTGGAGCAGAGAAAATTGACCTCATTAAGAACGGGGAAGCCCTCCGTCTGAATCATCACGAACTGCTCGGTGAAGAACAGAAGATGGAGGGAGCCTATGCTTTACGATCTGCGAAGCCGGGAACTTCTGACGAGTTTGGAAGTCACTACATCAGCATAGGGACACTTGGAGATGTGATTCTCGCGCCGGGGGATTTTGAAGTCGATCTCAAGATCGGGCTGGTCAAGATCAGTGAAGCTCCGGATCCCGTTTTCGTAAATATTAAGATCGGATCGCATTGGTATGAACTCGCATTCGAAGACAGGAAACTGACATTACAAGGTGTGCTGTGGGACACGGTGAGACGCGATCCTTTCGACATGACTCACCACACAGACTTCAAACTGGACGGCACTCCCTTCTCCCTGAAATTCACCCGGACGAATGGGAACCTGAGAATATCTCTCGATGGCAGAGTTCTCCATACTTTCGGAACCGAGGCGGTTGGCGGTGACATTGGAATCTGTGTGGAAAGGGAGAGTCTTCTTCGTGTCGCCACCAGCGTGGACAATACCGAAGCCGAACTTCAAATTCACGACTGGTCGGTGACGGGCGAGTTCGAAGAAATGACCGAAGCCAGACGCGAATGGGAAAAACTCAGTGATCGGCACTGGAGGTTGATGAAGCGGGTCGGCGAGGCCTATGCTTATGTGGAAGACGACCCCGACCTTCCTAACATTCTTCTCATTGGAGATTCCATTTCGATCTACTACACCGATACGGTTCGACGCCTTTTGAAGGGACATGCGGATGTCTTCCGCACACCGATGGGGCCGGGAAAAGCGGAGACCCTTTTCGAAAGCCTTGATGATTTCCTAAAAAGCAGCCAGTGGGATGTGATTCATTTCAATTCCGGACTCCACGATTTTGCGCGGACCGAAGGCACTCCGGAAGACCTCGAGATCTACCGGAACAATCTCAAGACAATCATTAAGAAACTTCGCGCTACTGAGGCGAAATTAATTTGGGGAAACACCACACCCGTTCCGGTAAAAGCAATCGCTTCAAGTGATGAGCGCTGCAAGAATTACAACGCTGTTGCTGCGGAACTAATGGCGGAAGAAGACATCCCGGTAAACGATTTGTATTCCGCCATTCTTCCGGATCACTCGCAATACTGGACAGCGCCGAACAACATTCACTTCAACTCACTGGGCTCCGCCCTGCTCGGACGACGTGTCGCCAATGCGATCCTCCCGGTGCTATCCGAATTTCAATCTGAATAACTGCCTCTATGCTCACCACCGGAAAATTACTTAAAGAGAAACTCACAAGCGAAGATCCCGTTATCGGGCTGATGGCGACAGATCATGCCTGGCCTTTCCTCGTGGAAATCTGCCAGCAGGGAGGTCTGGATTATTTGATCATTGATAGCTGTCTCTTATACACATCTCCGAGCCCACGAGACCGA
>CAJXQE010000139.1 GCA_913058215.1 uncultured Verrucomicrobiales bacterium | reverse complement strand
CGAGATCAGCCTCGGTCTCGTGGGCTCGGAGATGTGTATAAGAGACAGATCCACTATCTGACCAACTGCCCCACACTGATCACTGGCGGCGGCTCCGGTGTGAAGCACGGACGCCATCTTGTTTTAGAAAATCCCAAAACACCCCTCTGCAATCTATGGCTTAGTTTATTGCAGGGCGCCGGGATGGAGATGGAAGCGCATGGAGATAGTAGCGGCGTGTTGGATGAGTTGTTTGTGGGGTGAGCTAAGAAGGTTGATGTGGAAAATCGCTGCAGCGATGAAGCTGTAATTATGAAGTTTATCCGATCATCAGATTGTTGTGTTGCTACCTTCCTGGCGGGATCGCCTCGTTTGCTGGAGTTCGGTCTTTTTGTGTCGACTGTCTGGGCTTTCTCTGGTGCCCTGGTAACAGCTGAGGAGGATGTCCTGTTCAATCGCGATGTTCGTCCGATCCTCTCGGACAAGTGCTTTCATTGCCATGGTCCAGGCAGTAGTCGCAAAGCAAAACTGCGCCTCGATACGGTTGGCGGAGCCAGCGATGCGGGACGTCCCGGCGGACCGGTGATCATTCCGGGCAAGCCGGAGGAGAGCCTGCTGATCGAACGAATCCTGAGCGATGATCCCGACGAAGTGATGCCGCCGATCGACTCTCACAAAATACTGAGCGAGGCGGAAAAAGAAATTTTGAGAGAATGGGTTCGGCAGGGGGCGGAATACCAAAAGCACTGGTCGTTCCTGCCGATCAGCGAAAATGCGGACGGTGAATCGATTGATTCTTTCGTTCAAGACCGGCTCGCCGCCGAAGGCTTGAGTTTGCAAGAGCCGGCTGACAAGCGGACTCTGCTTCGTCGCCTAACTTTAGACCTCACCGGTTTGCCTCCCACAGGAGAAGAAATTGACGACTTTTTAGCTGACGATTCCCCGCAGGCTTATGACAATGTGGTGGATCGCCTCCTCGATTCCCCCCGCTATGGAGAACAGATGGCAAAGCACTGGCTTGATCTGGTTCGCTACGGGGACAGTCACGGCATCCACGCTGACAATTATCGTGAAATGTTTCTCTATCGCGATTGGGTTATCAAAGCGTTTCAGGAAAACAAACCGTACGACGAGTTTACAATCGATCAGGTGGCGGGAGATCTGCGACCGGAACCTGCGATCGATCAATTGGTCGCCTCGGGGTTCAACCGTCTTCACATTTCCAATTCAGCGGGCTCCGCCCTGAAGGAGGAACTCTACGTGAACAATGTGACTGATCGGGTCAATGCCATCGGCGTCGTCTATCTGGGGCTGACCCTTGGTTGTGCCGCCTGTCATGATCACAAGTACGACCCGATCACTCAGAAGGACTATTATCAGCTGTTTGCCTTCTTCAATAATATGGACGGTCCGCCCGACAACAAAGGGCAAAAAAGTCCGTTGCCGAATCTGGCGGTGCCTACCTCGGAGCAGGAGGCTGAGTCCGAGGCTCTCAGAAAAGAAATCGCTGTTTCCGATGATGTTTCGCTGCGCAAAAAATTGAAAGCTTTGGAGCAAGAGTTTCCGACGACCTTGATCATGAAAGAGCGCACCAGTCCGCGCCCCGCTTATGTGCTTTTGCGTGGTGAATACAGCAATCCCGGCGAAGAAGTCGGACGAGATACTCCGCAAGCTCTTCCGCCGATGGCTCCCGGGTTGGCGCGTGATCGGATGGGCTTTGCTCGATGGCTCGTTGATCCGGATCAACCGCTGGTTGCCCGCGTCGCTGTGAATCGTTTCTGGCAGCAGGTGTTTGGTGTAGGATTGGTAAAAACATCTGGGGATTTGGGATCCCAGGGCGAATGGCCATCGCATCCTGACTTGCTGGATTATCTCGCCCGAAGTTTCATCGACAGCGGATGGGATGTGAAAGCAATGATGCGTCTCATGGTGACGAGTCAGGTGTATCGCCAGCCGTCCGATGCCGGGGCACTGGCGTACGCAGATGATTCGGAAAACCGACTCCTGGCCCGCGGGCCTCGTTTCCGGCTGGATTCCGAAGTGCTGCGAGATCAGGCGCTTTTTGTATCCGGTCAACTGAACGAGACAATGTATGGACCGAGTGTAAAACCACCGCAGCCGCCGGGGCTCTGGAGGGCGGTTAGTTTGCCGGGAACTTCGAGGCCGGACCGTTTTGTTGCCGATCAAGGCCCGGCCACTGTGCGCCGCAGTATCTATACTTACTGGAAGCGGGCCTACCCACCTCCCGCTATGACAATCTTTGATGCGCCGAATCGAGAGACCTGCGTTGCCCGGAGAGAGCGGACCAATACGCCGCTGCAGGCCCTGGTATTAATGAACGAACCGCAGTTTTTCGAGTCGGCAAAAAAACTCGCCGCACTGACCCTGACCAGAGTCGGCAGCGACTCCGATCGACTCAACCACGCCTTCGAGCAACTGACAGCTCGCCCGTGTTCAGCGGAGGAACTCACTCTTTTGCTGGAGGCACTGGCAGATTTTCGCACTGAGGGTGGCGATCGCTCCGACGCTGAGTTGCACGCCTGGACCATGGTGATGAACGCGATTTTTAATCTCGATATTGTGAAGACCAAATCATGAAGCGCAGGCGATTTCTGGAATCAGCAGGTCTGGGAGCAGTCGTGAGCGGCACTTCACTGGCGGCAGCGTCCGGTGGCGGAAATCAATCGTCTCAGGTCCAGCATTTCGGTGGCCGGGCCAAGCGTGTCATCTATTTGTTCATGGCCGGTGGTCCGAGCCAGATCGATCTGTTTGATCACAAACCAAAAACGACAGCCCTGTTCGACAAGGATCTGCCCGACTCCATTCGCATGGGGCAGCGCGTCACCAACATGACGGCGGGGCAAAGTCGTTTCCCGATCGCGCCCAGTGTGTTCCAGTTTCAAAAACACGGGCAATCCGGGATCGATGTCAGCGAGTTGTTGCCGCACACCGCGAGCATCGTGGATGAGTTGGCGGTGATCAAAACTGTCCACACGGAGGCGATCAATCACGATCCAGCGAAAACGATGCTGTGTACCAGCAGCCAATTGCCGGGACTACCGAGTATCGGTGCCTGGGTGAGTTTTGGTCTGGGGAGCATCAACGACAGCCTGCCGAATTTCATTGTTCTCAACTCGGCAAAATGGTCAGGGAAAGTTAATGTGCAGGGTTTGTATTCCCGCTTGTGGGGGACGGGGTTTTTGCCGGGTAAGCATCAGGGGGTGACTTTTCAGTCCGCTGGATCGCCGGTTTTGTATTTGGAAAACCCGGAGGGAGTTAACCGAAAGTCACGGCGGCGAATGCTCGACCTTACCGGAGCTTTAAATCGCCGCCACTTCGAACAGATTGGCGACCCCGAAATCAGCACCACAATCTCGCAGCAGGAGATGGCCTATCGGATGCAGGCCACGGTCCCCGAATTGACCGACACCTCGGCGGAATCCGAACAGGTCCGCGCTCTCTATGGGCCGGAGGTTGAGACTCCCGGCACCTTCGCCCATAACTGTCTGCTCGCCCGGCGTATGGCGGAGCGCGATGTGCGATTCGTCCAGGTTTTTCATCGGGGATGGGATCATCACAGCAAACTGCCCGCCAATCTGAAAGGACAGTGCGGCGACGTGGATCAGGCGTGCCGGGGTCTGATCCTCGACCTGAAGCAACGCGGCTTGCTCGACGATACTCTGGTGGTCTGGGGAGGGGAATTTGGTCGAACCATTTTTTCCCAGGGGCGACTAAGTCAGAGCGACTACGGACGGGACCATCACCCGCGTTGCTTCACGATGTGGATGGCGGGTGGGGGAATTAAGCCGGGAACCGTTCACGGTGAGACAGACGAATTCGGCTACAACATTGTCAGGGATCCTGTCCACGTCCGGGATCTCAACGCGACCATTCTGCATCAGTTGGGGATCGATCACAACCGTCTAACATTTCCCCACAACGGTCTCGATGCCCGACCGACGGGAGTCGAGGAGGCGCATGTGATCAGAGAGATTCTGGCGTAGCCGGGGGCTCGAATCCCCTGGACGAAATACACTGTCGTTCGCCCACGTAAAGGGATCGTAAGAATGAAGTGAATTACTTTCCGACGACCACTTTGATCTTCGATACGGTGCGGTTGAGCGGCTGGGATGGAGCGTTCTCATCAACAGGGTTTTTATCGTCGTGAGCAACGCAAAAATTCTCCTGAGGGTGGCGATTCAATCTTCCCTGAGACTTTTCCTTGCTCTTGAGGTCCTTGTTGATCGATAAGGAAATTTCCCCACTCTCCAACAAAGACGCCGACACAGAAAAGTCACCGGGAGGGGCCGGTGCGGTCACCCGGGAAATCTCGCTTGAGCTGTGTCGCAACCCCCAAACAATTTCTTCGCCCTTTGCGTAGAGCGAATATCCAACCGCGCTTCCGCCATGGGCGATGATAACCCCTTTCATAGGTTCGTCATTTCCGTTCGTGATATCGCACTGAAGCTCGAAAGGTTTTCCCGATATGCGCGGAGCCTCGTCAGGTACCAACACGGAGCCATTCTTCAGCTTGTCCCATGAAACTGGTTTCACCGGTCCGTTTTTTTTGTTTGCTTTGCTTTTTACCTTTATAACCTGTGGGTAAAGAGGAACCGGGTTTTCAACGAATCCTACGGGTCTGGAATTCTCCTTCATATCCAGGATCATCGCGTCGGCGAGCTTCTGCAGATTTGCAACGATCTCAGGATTCGCAGCGGCCAGGTCGGTGACTTCCCCGATTTCCTGATCGAGGTTGTAGAGGCGTCCGCCTTTTGCGAGATCGGCGGGTTTTTCCTTTAAGCCCATTCCGGGCCCCTGTGGTGCGATTGCCAGTTTCCACGGACCGGAACGCACTGCTTTGAGATTGCTTCCCTGAAAATAGTACCACGCTTTGCGGTCTGTTTGCCCGGCGCGTCCCATCAAAACCTTCGAGAGATCGTAGCCATCGATTTTGATGTCTTCTCTGACGGTTCCCCCTGCCAATGATACCAATGTGGGAAGTAAGTCAGGAGTTCCTGAAATGGCATCCGATTCCGATCCAGCAGCAATCTTGCCGGGCCATCTTACAATCGTCGGCTCGCGGACTCCTCCCTCCAGCGATGACCCTTTCGCTCCTCGCAGGGGAGTGGCAACACCTCCATCCGTTCCCTTGGAAGCCCAGGGGCCATTGTCAGAGGTGAATACGACTAGAGTGTTCTCAGCGACACCCTGCTTTTCCAGCGCCTCCATCACCTGACCAACACTCCAGTCGAGTTCGGTCACCCAATCTCCGAAGCGCCCATTGGAAGATTTTCCGGCAAAGTCAGGGTGCGGGAAGATCGGTGTGTGAACAGCGGAATGCGGCATGTAGAGGAAGAAAGGCTCTTCGGATCCAGCTTTTGCCTCGATGAATTTTACGGCTTCCTCGGTGTATTCACGAGTAATCATTCGCTGTTCCTCATCTGGGATCAGCTTTTCCACTTTCTCATTTCGGAGGACTGGAGTGACCCGCTTTCCTGATTTCGTGGATTCTCTCTGCATGTCGTTTGAAAAAGGAATTCCATAGTAGCTGTCGAATCCCTGTCTCGTTGGAAGGAATTCTTTCTGATCGCCAAGATGCCATTTCCCGACGCAAGCGGTCGCATACCCGAGCTCTTTCAAGTAGTTGGCGATGGTATGTTCGTCAGGGTTGAGCCCTTTCTCCCCGATCGGAAAGAAGACTCCCGGAACCGAGACTCGCGGTGCGTAGCTGCCGGTCAAAAGCTGTGCCCGGGAGGCCGAGCATACCGGCGCTGCATAAAAACTCGTCAGCTTCATTCCCTCTTCAGCCATTTGCTGCAAGTTAGGTGTTTTGTTTACGGTAGAGCCAAACGGCTCAATATCGCCGTAGCCCATGTCATCGATAAAGATGATCACAAAGTTCGGCTTTTCCTGTCCTGAAACGTGAAGACAGGAAAGCAGCGTGAGAATCGAGAAGAGTAAGAATCGTATCATAGAATCGCTATCGTAGGCCTGATCTCTCCGAAAGCGCCTGCGAATAAACGTAACTTGCTCCATTTTCAAAGTCCGAAAATGGAATGCTTACGAATGGTCAATTGAACGATTGGAGATAGAGTCAAGAACGGCAGGCTAATCACGGATATTCAACCTCCCGATTCGCTCTTCGGGAGCGGGATGGGAAGCCAGGTATTCGCCGAGCACCTCCGGATCGGTTCCCATTCGCTCGATTCTTTTGAGAAAAGAAATCGCTCCCCTGGGATCGTATCCCGCAGCGCGAACGAGACCTACTCCATCCTGATCGGCTACGAATTCGAACTCTTTCGAGTGAGCGCTCCGGAGCATGGGCAAGCCCTGCTGCCGCACCCAGCCGGAGAGAACTCCCGCGCGTCCAGCCGCGAAAGAGGCGGCCCGAAGCGCCGATTGCTGGACCATCCTATCCCAGGTATGACGGCGGATCACATGAGCGGTTTCGTGAGCGATTACGAAAGCGATTTCATCAAGGTCGTGTTCACAGAATTCGATCAGGGATTGACTCACGAAGAGGTAAGCTCCCGGTAAGCCGATTGTGCTGGGGTGCTCGGCCTGCATCAGTTCGCAGTGATAGGTAAATCCCTCCTGGTCGACGGATTCTTCCAGGCGGTGGCAGATTCCCCGGATCCACTTCAGCAGTTCTGGTTCGTCAAGAATTTCCGTCGCGAGGCGGAGTTCCGCGGCGAGCGTCTTTCCAAGGTCACGTTCCGCTTTCAGTGCCTCACCTTCGGTTCCGGTGAGTCCCTCCCAAATCCATTTGCTCTTGCGATAGGTCGGCACCGCCGCGCGTCCCAGCTTGCGTCCCAAATTTTCAAAGAAGCTACTCATGTGATTGTGTTCAACCGCCGCACCGGGGTAGGCGGTCTCCCTGATGGTGAGGGCAAGCGAGCAGAGATGCAATTACGGGTTTCTCGGGATTGAGGTTGGGGATCGGGATTAATCACATTCGATCCATTGAGCTCAGGCAAAATATGCATAGGCATTACCAAAGTCTTATTAAGCGTTACAAACATCATTACGGACCTGTGCCTGCGGCCGTGGCGACCGAATAGTGGGATCTCTTGACCCTCTTCCGATGGCTAGCCGAATCACTCACTTTTTTGCCTTCATTCCTTTTCTCTTTATGCTCTCCGGTGGCGCTGCCGGGGACGAAAGCCATGAGAAAGCCGTTCGGCCATTCCTGAACAAATACTGTGTCAGTTGCCACGGACCGGACAAGCAGAAGGCGGACCTTCGGGTTGACGCTCTTGATCCCGACATGCTCAATGGCGCGGACACAGACATGTGGCAGGAGGTACTGGATCTTGTCAATGTCAGCGAAATGCCTCCGGAAGAGGCAAAAAAGCAGCCGCCGGGGCCGGAGCGCCAGGTCATCGTCGAAGCACTAACGGCATCTCTCCGTGAAGCGATGGAAGCGAATCGATCCACCGGCGGGCGAAATGTGCTCCGCCGACTCACGGCGTATGAATACAATAACACTCTCCGTGACCTCCTGGGCATAGACCTCCAATACGCGACCGATCTACCCCCCGAAGGCTCGGCCAAGGAAGGGTTCAAAAATAACAGCAGCGTTCTCGGAACCTCTGCTCTCCATGTCGAGTATTTCGAGCGCATTGCACGAGGTGCCTTCGAGAAAATTATCATGACGCCGGACGAGCAACCTGCTCCCTACTTCGTTCGGGTCGAACCCGAGTTGGGATTTGAGAAAAAAGCTCAGCAGGACAGCAAGTCTGCAAAAGCTGATTCAAAGAAGCAGAAGAAAAAGAAAAATCCCAAGACGCCTCCGGTCGGCTATGGGTTTTCAGGCGAAAACTACCAACCCGGTAACAAAGCAAAGGCAGGACTGTTTCGGCTAGATCACGGCCAGCTGAGCGAAGACGGGACTGCCATTCTGCTCGCTGGAAACCGACCGACCGACAAAATCGGCGATCCCTTTGCTCTCGACAAAAAGAGCGGAGGTGCTGGTGGTGACGGACGGTCAGGATTCCAGCCCGAGTTTCGAGTCGAGATGTATGAGGTTCCTCATGACGCTCCCGTTCTGGTTCGCATTCATGTCGCAGCAATACCTGGAAAAGAGAATGCCTGGCCGAGACTCTCCTTTGAGTTGGGTTCATTCCGGGGTGCTGGTGTCTCCGATCAGAAGGAGGCCGCCAATATAGAAATCAGCTCGACCGAGCCAAAGACTTACGAATTCGTCGTCCAGGGATCCAATTTCCCGTTCCAGTCGAACAAGCCGGGTCGCCCTTCTTATTTCCGGATCTTCAACGACTACCGAAGAGGCACGAGCCAACTCACCTACGAGGAACTTCCCAAGCTGAAAATCGACTGGGTCGAGATTAAGGGGAATCATTACGAATCCTGGCCATCGCCACAGAAACAGGCGATTCTCTTCGATTCCGAAAACAGAGGGAATGAAGCTGTCTATGCCCGCGAAGTTATTGCTGCCTTTATGGAGCGAGCTTATCGCCGCCCGGTTTCATCCGCTGAAGTTGATCGAAAGCTTGCTCTCTTTGAAAAACTACGGCCCCGGGAAGTGTCGTTTGAAGCAAGCATTATATCGACCCTCACAGCGGTTCTTTGCTCGTCGAATTTTTTGTTGCTCTCTGAACCCGAAGAGGAAGTCGTTGGTAGTAAAGTCATCGAAAAACGCAAGTTGGACGACTACGAGTTGGCTTCGCGACTCTCCTATTTTCTATGGAGTTCCATGCCGGATAACACCTTGGTTGATCTTGCATCGAAACAGCAATTGCATAAACCAGTTGTTCTTCTTGCTCAGGTGAAGCGGATGATCGCGGATCCAAAATCCGAAGGCTTTTCCCGGAACTTTGCCGCTCAATGGCTCGACCTCGCCGGGATTCGGCGCCTGGCCGTAAACCCCGAGTTTTTTGATTTTCAGGAAAAGACCAAAGATCTCTTTGAAGAGGAATCCGTCCAGTTTGTTCATCATGTAATGAAAGAGAATCTGAGCATTGAAAACTTCATCGACTCAGACTTCGCCATACTGAATCCGGGTCTCGCCCGGCACTACCGAATACCTGACATCAGCGGCGGTGGTTTCCAAACGCTTCCGATCAATAAGGAAACTCGCCGGGGAGGTCTCTTGACTCAGGCAAGTATGCTTTTCGGAAATTCCACCGGATCGGAAACTCACCCCATCAAGCGAGGAGTCTGGGTTTTGGAACGCATGCTGGATGATCCACCACCACCACCTCCACCCAACGTCCCGGACCTTCCTGAACCGGAGGCCAAAGACGAAGCATCAATGTCCCTCAAGGAGCGACTCTTCGAACATGCACAGGTCGAGAGCTGTCGCGATTGCCACCGTAAGATTGACCCATGGGGTGTCGCTTTTGAGAACTACAACGCACTTGGGCAGTGGCGGGAGGGAATCAGCGATCCACTCGTGAAAAAAGAACACCAGCTCGTCAATATTGACCCTTCCACCCAACTCAGAAACGGAAGAGAAATCGAGGATCTCGACGATTTGAAACAGTACATTCTCACGGAAAAGAAATCGCAGTTTGAGAGAGCGGTGGTCAACAAAGTGATGGCATACAGCCTCGGCCGCTACCTTGATTTTTCAGACCGGTCTGCGGTCGATTCGATTTGTGAAGTGCTTGAAAAAGAAACCAATACTTTCCAGACTCTGATAGAACACATTGTGCTTTCAGACCCCTTTCTAACAAAGTAACCGGATCCGACCTATGAAACAAAAATCCTGGCATATCAGCAGAAGAACGGCTTTGAAATCCACCGGCGTCTGCATGGCTCTTCCCTGGCTGGAGGGCATGTCGGCTGATGTTAACGCCGCTCCAAAACAGCGCTTTGTTGCTGGATATTTCGCTTACGGAGTCCCCATGCCCGGCGATGATGCCCCGGACCGATTGGATCACGGCTGGTTTCCGCTTGGTGAAGGGAAAGACTACACCGCTCCCGTCATGCATCAGCATATGATGCCGCTGCGCGAGAAAGTTACGTTTCTGTCAGGGCTCTCTCACCCTGCGATGAGAGGAACCTCTTCCCACAAAGGAGCTGACTATTTTCTCACCGGGGCAGACATCCTTAAAACCTACGACAAGCAATCGATATCCATCGATCAATACGTCGCTCAGACCCTTGGCAAAGATACCAGATTCCAGTCCCTCGTGATGTCCTCCTTCGGTGGTGTCAATCGTCCCTACCGGTCCTCGACTCTCTCCTTCGACCGCAGCGGTCGGCCCATTCCCGCCCAGAACAATCCGGCGGAAATCTTTCGCCGCATGTTCGGAGCGGTCACCGAGTCTGAGAAAAATGCGCTCGCCAGTCGTGGTAGTATTATCGACGAAGTTCTCGGCGAAGCCAAAGATCTGAATCGCCGTCTCGGGACAGAGGACCAAAAGAAAATGGATGAGTATCTGTCCGCGGTTCGGGAAGTCGAACTGATGACCGAGCGCTCCGTGAAGTGGCAGGGCACACCCAAGCCCAAAGTAGATCCTTCAAATCTCGAGCTCGACGCCAACCCGACGACTCCTCGCGAATATCTCACCGTGATGTACGATCTCCTTGCTCTCGCTCTGCAGACCGACTCCACCCGGGTCGCCACTTTCCAGACTGCCTGCGAAGAAGCCGGGCAAACCGACCGGTTCCCCAGCGCGATTGGTCTAGCCCACTCTTCCCACAAACTTTCCCACGAAAAGAAGAACTACGCCGATGTCGCCAGTTACATCGCCTTCCTCAACGAGATGCACGCGAACTTCATCAAGAAGCTCGACTCCATTCAGGAAGGCAATGGCACCTTGCTGGACAACACTCTTTCTTTCTACGGTTGCGCCACCAGTAAAACCCACAAGGCGGTCAACTACCCCATCATCCTCAGCGGAGGCCAAAACATGGGCTTCAAACATGGAGCTCACCTCAACTACGGCAATGATGTCCCGCTTTCGAATCTGTTTGTTACGATAGCCAATCAGCTTGGTGGGCCGACCGATAAGTTTAGCGATAGCACCAGCGATATTTCTGAGGTCCTGGGATAGAAACGGCTAATACTTCAAACCCAAATCATTGGTCTGGACGGTTTTTAATTTTGCCGCGAGCTGTTCGCGCATTGAATTGAGGGCTTCAGCATATTCGGGGTTTTTCGCCAAGTTTACGTATTGTTTCGGATCCTTGTGCATGTCGAAGATTTCTTCTTCGCCTTTCTTGTATTTGATGTAAGCCCAGCGGTCGGTTCGCAGGAGAAGCCCCTTACCACTGTTGCAGAAGGCGGCGTCGCGCACAGAGACCGATGGGTCGTCCAGCATGCTGGAAAGATCCTTTCCCTGGATGCGGTCCGGCACTTTGAGTCCACACATTGTCGACAGGGTAGGATAGAGGTCGAGCAATTCGGTGAACGAATCACAGACCGCAGGCTTTTTGCCGGGAGCGGCGATAATCAGGGGCACTTTGGCTGACTCCTCGTGCAAGCTGACCTTTGCCCAGAAATCATGTTCCCCGAGATGGAAACCATGGTCGCTGGTGAAGATCACGATCGTATTGTCTTTCTGGCCCGTTGCTTCGAGGGCATCCAAAACTTTACCGACTTGGGCGTCCATAAAGGCAACCGACGCATAGTAGCCGCCAACGGCCTTCTTCTGCTTTCGCTCGTCCATGAACATGTTCTCGCTGGTGCAATAGTTGATGCCGGGTTTGGGAATGTCGTCCCAGTCGCCCGCTACTTTCTCAGGGAGAACCATTTTGCTGTAGGGCAAATACGGTTCGAAATACTTTCGGGGTGCCACAAAGGGGATGTGGGGGCGGACGAAGCCAACTCCGAGAAAGAATGGCTTGTCGATTTCTTTGTATTTGTGAAGTAGCTCGACAGCCTTCTCCGCGGTCTTGCCATCCGAGTGAACCTCGTCGTCGCCGTCCGCTTCGACGACCACGAAGGTGTTCCCACCGACAGGAGCAACTCGGGAAGCAAGCGTCTCTGCAGTAGGTTTGACACCTTTCCTGGCGCGCAACTGAAGTGTCTCTCCGTCGCCCGGAGCTCGCCACTCCGGTCCCGGGCTGTTGTATTTTTCGTTCCACGAAGCAGGATCGTCTGAACCGTCGCCTCCGCCTTCAATTCCGCCCGGCACGCCCATATGATAAATCTTGCTGACCCGCGCCGAGTGATACCCGTTCTTTCTAAAATGTTGAGACCAACTGTCGCGCTGATCGCCAACTGCTTTACGACCGCTGACGTAGCCGAGGACCTTGGTTGCACTCGGATAGTAGCCGAACATAAAGGAAGCGCGCGATGGTCCGCAATAGGTCGCCTGGCAATAAGCCCGCGTAAATTTCGTTCCCTCCGCCGCCAGTCGATCGATATTCGGCGTCTTACACACTTCGTTGCCGTAGCAGGAAAGAGCCGTTGCCGTCAGGTCATCAGAAATGATGAACAAAACATTCATCTTCTCATCCGCTCGCACACCGGCAGTAGCAAAAACTAGAAATAGGGCAAAGAGTGGCAAAAGTGACTTCATTTTCATATTGGGTTTCCGAATTGGCATGACCTTGGAATAGTAAGCGAAGATTCGCATTTTTAATCCGCCCATTCGCGGACTGGAAAGTAAGGCAGGAATCATCAATGATAAGACAACTTTTTTATATGAGCCTTCACCTTCGATCCACCGGGAGCTTCGTAAGAGCCGTTTCGCTTTTTGTTCTTGTCTTCGGTTTTCTCCGCCCCCTTGTCATCAAGGCGGAAGAGCGTCCGAATATTCTCTTCATCTACACCGACGATCAGTCGCATCGAACAGTGAGCTGCTACGACGAAGCTTATCCCTGGGTGAATACGCCGAATATTGATGCGCTCGCAGCCAAGGGGGTTCGATTTACCCACGCCTATGTCGGAACGTGGTGCATGCCATCGCGGGCGACGATGTTGACAGGGCATCATCAGTTCGGAGTCGAGTCGATGAGAATGGAAGGCGAATACCCCGGCAGCAAATATGATCCGGAGCAATGCCCTTTCTGGCCCGGCGTGTTTCGAAAGAACGGATTCACCACCGCTCAGATCGGAAAATGGCACACCGGTATCGATAGTGGGTACGGGCGGGATTGGGATCACCAGATTGTTTGGAGTCGGCCAAAGTATCCACAGAACGCGGGGAATTATTACGACGATCAGATCATCGAAGTCGATGGCGTGAAGCAACGAATCTCCGGCTACACCACCGATTGGTATACCGATCGGGCGATCGATTTCATCGAGGGGAAAAATCGCGATGAAAAAGCCCCCTGGTATCTGTGGCTTTGTTTTGGCGCTGTCCACGGGCCGTTCACTCCCGCAGACCGACATCAAGATGCTTATCCCGATGCCGAGGTTCCAGAACCGGCAGATATCTATCCCGATGCGAAGAGCAGGGAGGGACAACCTCAATACGTCAAAGATCGCAGCCGCTGGATTCGAAATGAGGATGGGGTTGCCGAGCTGGAGTCAGGCGTCAAACAACGCACTGTGAAGAACGCACCGATCCACGGCAACACGCTGCAAAACTGGGTTCGCCAATATCATCAGGGAGTGCTCGCGATCGATGATTCCGTCGGTCGACTTCGAAAATCTCTCGAAGACTCCGGTCAGCTCGAAAACACTCTGATTGTTTTCGCCGCCGATCAGGGGATCGCCTGGGGCCAAAAGGGATTCCAACAGAAAATCGCGCCCTACGACGCCAATATTCGCGGCCCTCTGATTATGGCCTTTCCCGGAAAAATTCCCGAAGGGAAAGTGTGCCCCACTCCAGTTGGCGGCACCGATCTCCCGCCGACCTTTTTCTCTTTCGCTAAACTGCCTTTGCCCTGGAAGATGCACGGCCATGATCTGACTCCGCTTTTGAAAGACCCGGAGCGGAAATGGGAGCATCCGGTCTTAACTGCCCTGACCGGAGAGAAATACGGTTCCGACACAGACATCATTCCGACCGACCCGGCAATCCTCTACAAAACCGCAAACGTCCCGTGGTGGATTTCCCTTTTGGAAGGAAGGCATAAATACATCCGAACTTTGATCGAAGGCGAAGTGGAAGAACTCTACAATCTTGAAAACGATCCCGAAGAGTTGACCAACCTCGCTCTCGATCCGGCGCATTTGGAAAAGCTTCGGGAAATGCGGGCGAATACGATCACTGAACTGAAAAGGACCGATGCAGGCTTAGTGAATACCTTGCCCGGATTTTCGACTCCGGAGTAGTGAGTCGGAAGAACACATCCCGCACCTGTTTCACCAGCTTTGATTGACGAAACGGGGAAAACTCGA
Organism: uncultured Verrucomicrobiales bacterium; assembly: GCA_913058215.1. Lineage (GTDB taxonomy): Bacteria > Verrucomicrobiota > Verrucomicrobiia > Verrucomicrobiales > DEV007 > Arctic95D-9. Next base: position 3,363 of record CAJXQE010000139.1, on the reverse strand, counting down.
TTTAAATTAAGAAATCATAATGAAAACTAACAAAACACTCCTCGTAGCGATCTCTGCGCTCGCGCTCATGTCGTCACCTTTTTTGAGCCAGGCTCAAGATAAAGGCGCTGTCGATCTTCTCGGCGGAAACCTCGATCATTGGAATATTGCCAAACCCGGAGCGTGGGAACTGAAAGATGGCGTTCTCGGCACTTCGGACAAACCGGGAGGCTACATTTGGTCGAAGGAAAAATACGAAAACTTCGAAGTCACCATCGAATACAAGACTTCCGAAAAGTGCAACAGCGGGCTCTTTTTCCGGACGGATCCGAAGAATGCCGTCCAGGGAGGATTCGAAATTCAAATCGCTTCCGCGGGAATCTATGACGGCAAGCATGTCGCCGGTTCGCTCTACGCTGCTCAAGCTCCTTCTGAATCTGCCGGCAAACCGGACGGCGAGTGGAACACGATGACGCTGACCGCAAAGGGACCCATGATCAAAGTGGTCCTCAACGGAAAGACCATTGTCGAAGCGAACATCGACGACTGGAAAACTGCTAATATGAACCCGGATGGCACTAAGAATAAGTTCAAGACTGCCTTGAAAGACCTTCCACGGAACGGCCACATCGGGTTTCAGTATCACGGTCAACCGGTCTGGTTCCGAAACGTGAAAGTGAAACAGCTCTGAGAGAGGTCACCGGCCAAATTCTCCCGGCCGTCGATGGGTGGGTCTCGATGCCTTCTCGTTTTTTGCGTGATTGGATAGGATCTGTTCGTTGAACGGACAGGGTTAAATCGACAAAAGGATTCGTAGAAGCGGATCTAGATCATGATCGGGCGAACCGGAGCTTTGCGGCGATTGTGTCTCTAAGTCCCTCCCGGCTTCCACCCGATATCTTCGAAGAACTACTCATGTGCCGCCGCTCCCGGGTGGGCGGCTTTCCTTGAGTGTGAAGGGAGGGTAGGCGGGGATTGGGTCGAGTTTCTTTTTGCTCGATTTTCATAGGGGCGCTCGCTATCTTGGCACTCGAATGAAAAACTCTTTTGCTATCTCCGGCATGGGTCGTAGTGGGACTCTTTTTCTTGCTACGATGATGAATCGATCGGAGACCTGGACGGTCGAACATGAGCCGTGGCCCCTCTACAATATGCATGAGGTGATGGATGTTGTGCACGACCGTTTTGATCGAGACAAGTATGGAGAAGTGAATTCATTCCTTCGGTATATCCTCTGTGATCTGGGAGTGAAAAAGAAAGGAGTGATTCGGCGAAATCCTGCCCATGTCTTTATTTCTATTTGCAACTGGGAGGGTGACTTTCTTAACAAACTGCCGGAGAAAATCGATTTCATAAAACATTCTTTTGAAGTGGTTGATCAGGCACTCGAAACTGATGGTATTTATCCCATTGTATTCGAGAAACTTACGACCGACCCTGACTACACCAATCAGGTGATTGCCGACTTCGGGATCGATGATGTTGTGTTAAAAGAAGAAGACTTGGCAAAGAAGGTCCACCGGGCTGATACCAATCGGTATCAAGGATTTGAAGACCTCGCCAATGAACCGCTTGCTCTCTTCCGGGAAAACCTTGGCTGGTTTAGCGAAAAGTATGGTTATGAGGTGCCTTGATAGCGGGCGATAAAGGATGTCGAACGAGAAATTACCTGAATCCGAAAGGGACACTCTACCAACTGAGGATAGAGCAGAAGCTGTCGATAAAAAGGCTGTTTCAGATCTTCTCCGGATGGGAATCGATCTGGGTGAAACTAATCAGTCCAAGTTTGGGCGATATCTCATCGAACGAGTAATCGGCAAAGGCGCGTTTGGAGTGGTTTACCTCGCCTGGGATGAAGAGCTTCATCGTACCGTCGCTCTGAAATTGATCGAGAGGGGGAACTTTGATGAATCCAAAGAAGGATTACTTGGGGAAGGGCGGACACTGGCGAAACTGGACCATCCAGGTATTGTTACCGTTCTGGACGTTGGTTCGAAAGACGGAAAACTGTTCTTTGTCTCCCAGTATATCGAAGGCAAGACCTTGGCCCAGCAAATCCGGGAAGACGGATACTCCCCTATCGCGGCGGCAGAACTGGTAGTCGAACTATGCGATGCCCTTGGCTATGCCCATTCTCATTCCGTGATTCATCGCGACATTAAGCCGGGGAATATCATCATCGCTCCGGATGGACGTCCGGTACTGATTGATTTTGGACTCGCCAAGGCGAACCATAGAACCAGCTCGGATCAGCCCTGGGCGATCATGGGAACCCCTCAATACATGAGCCCGGAGCAAGCAAGAGGAGAGGGGCATTTAGTCGATGGTCGAACCGATGTTTACAGTCTGGGTGTGATTCTGTATGAACTGCTAACCGGGAAATTACCCTTTGGCGGAAAAGGTGAAAGTCTATTGGATCTAATTGATCAGGTCGCTACTCCAACAATCGAACCCAGCGCCCCTAGAACCCACGATGCACGGATACCTGTAGCGCTGGATCGAATTTGCCAAAAAGCATTGGCGAAGCGAAAAGCAGAGCGTTATCGGGGAGCTAACAAGTTTGCCGAAGACTTGAGATCCTTCATCCGCTCCCGGGAAGAAACTGAGAACTCAGAGCCCCGAAATAATGATCTGATTATTCCCAAAGGCCTCCGTTGTTTTGATGAAGGGGACTCTGCTTATTTTATCAATATGCTGCCAGGTATCAGGGATGGTAGCGGAGTTCCAGACAGCATCAGGTTTTGGAAAAACGGCATTGAAGACCGGGAAAATCCTTTCCGGGTGGGAGTTTTGTATGGGCCATCGGGTAGCGGTAAATCTTCCTTTCTACGTGCGGGATTGATTCCCTTACTCGATAGCTGGGTTGAGCCAATATTTGTTACATCGCAGTCCGATTCCACGGAGGCCGCACTGCTCAATAAGCTACAACAGCGTTTTCCCGATGAATTGAAATCCGAAGAGTCTCTGGTCAATTGTCTTCGTCGTATTCGGGATGACAAACTGGCTCCCAAGGGAGGAAAGCTGCTAATCGTTTTCGATCAATTTGAGCAGTGGATTCATTCTCGCAGCAACGGAGATCTGGAACTTCCGAACGCCCTGCGACAGTGCGATGGGCATTCGGTTCAGGTATTGATTTCTCTCCGGGACGACTTCTGGATGGGGATCGGACAATTAATGGAGGATATCGATGTGGATCTATTGCAGACGCAAAACACCGCCGCTATCGATCTATTTGATCCCTCTCATGCCAGGAAAATTCTCATCGCTTTCGGAAAAGCATACGGCAGATTCGACAAGTCACTTCAAGCCGATGAGCTGTCCTCCGAGCAAAGCGCCTGTCTCTTATACACATCTGACGCTGCCGACGAAGAGGATAGTGTAGAT
>CAJXQE010000138.1 GCA_913058215.1 uncultured Verrucomicrobiales bacterium | reverse complement strand
CGAGATCAGCCTCGGTCTCGTGGGCTCGGAGATGTGTATAAGAGACAGGTCACTGACAACCCGCGGGGGATCAATCTCGTTTTTTCCCTGAAGTTTTCCGATGAGCCTTTTGCGGAAAGGCTGTTTCCTGGATTTGTAACCGCGGCTGAGAATGGCAACGCGGCGCCCACCATCCTGCAAAGAGCGGGCAAATTTTTCCACCACTGGAGTTTTTCCCGTTCCGCCGACGGTGAGGTTTCCGATGCTGACAACGAGGCAACCAAGGTTCCGCTCGCGGAGAATCCGGTTCCGGTAAAGCCAGAGGCGGGTGCGAACAGCTCCTGCGTAGAGATGTGACATCGTTCCGAGAAATCCACGAAGCACGGTTGCGCGCACTCCACTCCGGCGGTCCAGAATGACGTCCACGGCGAATTGCTCCAGTTTTTCGAGTTCGCGTCGCATCAGGTGAAAAGAATAATTTCCCGGGTAAAATCACAGGAGAAATTGGAAGCGCATATCGTCGGGTTATTCTCGCGCGAAGCAACCGCGAATCTGAACGGTTGCAATTGGGCTTGTATTAGAGAAACTCAAGGATATGCAACGAATTGACTCTCGCGAAAATGACCAACTGCGTCCCGTATCTTTCCAAGCCGATTTTGCGCCGAATGCTCACGGGAGTGTTCTGGTCAGCTTCGGGAATACCCGTGTAATTTGTTCAGCGATGCTGGAGGATGGCGTTCCGCGCTGGATGCATCAGCAAGGGGTTCCGGGTGGCTGGCTCACTGCGGAATACAGCATGATGCCCTATTCAACTCTGGAGAGAAAACCTCGCGATATCAATCGTGGCAAACTCGATGGGAGAAGCTCGGAAATTCAGCGGCTGATCGGGCGGAGTCTCCGTGCGGTGGTCGATTTGAAATCCATTGGCCAACGGACTTTGTGGATCGATTGCGACGTCTTGCAGGCCGACGGTGGAACCAGAACCGCTTCGATAACCGGAGCGGCAGTCGCTGTTGAAATGGCCTTCCAGCGTTTTATTGCGGTAGGAAAAATGAAAAAATCGGCGATGACCCAACTCGCGGCTGCCATCAGTGCCGGAGTCTGGGAAAACGATTGCCGTCTCGACTTGAATTACCACGAGGACAAGGACGCGAGCGTCGATTTCAATTATGCCATGACCGAAAACCTCGAAATGATCGAGGTGCAGGGCTCAGGCGAGGAAGCGACTTTTTCCGAAGCGCAAATGCTTGAAATGCTGAATCTCAGTAAAAAAGGCGTCGGCGAAATCTGTAAACTTCAGCGTGAGACGCTCGAAGCATTCAATCCCGGGGATAACGAGGACGTGATGAACCGGATTATGGATAAGTGAAGTGGAGTAGGACGGCAGAATATCAACTCAGCCCACCATTCTCCTTCATCTTCAACAGCCCGCGCCGAATCCGTGCCTTCACCGTTCCGACCGGTTGACCGAGTTCGCTGGCGATTTCCTTTTGAGTGAGTCCGCCGAAATACGACATCTCAATCGCCTGGCGCTGGATGGGTGTCAATTCCATCACGGCGCTGCGAACGGCACGGCAGGTATCTCTCCGGCGGGCGGCTTCGAATCCACCGATTCCGGTTTTTGCGCCCGGGTTCGCTTCCATCTCGCCGGTATAAGCGCCTTTCAGTTTTGCCTGACGTTGTTTCGAGCGGAGTTTGTCGATGGCCCGGTTGCGTGCCATTGACGTTAACCAGGCCGCAGGCCTGCCCCGACCGGGGTGGTAGAGGTTCGCCTTTCTCCATAGAGCAAACGACACCTCCTGCAGGACTTCTTCAGAGTCTTCTTTGTCATTCAGGATCTTTTGAATGACCGCAAACATCAGATTGTCGTAGCGATCGTACAATTTCCGGAAGCAGTTCCGGTCACCATTTGCAATCCCTTGAAGCAAGCGGAGGTCATCTTCGTCTTTCTTATTTAAGGGGGCCGGGGTGAGTTTTTCCATGATGAGTGGAACTTATTTTAGAAAGAGATTAATGCAAAAGTAATCGTTATTAGATTTAGTAATAAAAATGAGAATTCGTATTAATTTTTCAGCGATCAGCAGGGTAGTCACTGGCTGAATTCTCATACAAAGCGGACATTTTGCCTGCTGAATACTTCGCCTTGTAAGATTGGACGCACCATTGCGTCGGTTGATGGGGTGTGGTAGCGTTGTCCCCTTTCGCACGGCGAAAGCTCTCAACATACTTTTTTGATGCAAGACGGAGATCAGAACAAACAAAACAAGGAACCCAATTCCAACGGAGGAGGTGATGGCGGATTCAATTGGAAAGGCCTGATGCTTCTCTTTATCGCGATGGGGCTTTTCGGTCTGGCATTGGTGTCACACAATCTTTCAGGCAGTTCAAAAACGCTGAACTACGCAGAATTTGAAAGTCTTGCGAAAGCAGGGCGGATTCATGTGGATACCTCAGCGAAAGAACCCCGATTACTCCGACTGATTCAGAAGGACGGAAGTTCGAAAAAGTTCCTTACGGGTTGGTATGAAGTGGATCCCTCCGAAGTAGAGAAAAACAAAGGCGAAAAATACGCTGAGTTCTCCACTCCGGTCATTCTGGAATTTGTAGGAGACGACCTTAAGGAACTGCTCGCTGATAACAATCTGCAAGTCGCGGATACTCCGACTGAATCGGATGGTGTCGGAGCAATGATGCTTTCTTTTTATCTTCCGCTCATCATCCTTCTTGTTCTGCTCTATCTTCTTTTCCGTCATCAACTGCGCTCGGCAGGACGTGGCGCGATGAGCTTTGGCAAAAGCAAAGCCAAGCTGATGTCGATGGACAAGAGTAAGGTAACATTCAAAAATGTTGCCGGCATTGAAGAGGCCAAGGAAGAGGTTTGGGAAATCGTGGAGTACCTTCGTGATCCCAAAAAGTTTCAGCGTCTCGGAGGTAAAATTCCCAAAGGGGTTCTCATGGTGGGATCGCCGGGAACGGGGAAAACACTTCTCGCCCGCGCTATTGCCGGTGAAGCGGATGTTCCGTTTTTCTCCATCAGTGGTTCAGATTTTGTGGAAATGTTCGTTGGTGTCGGTGCTTCCCGGGTGCGCGACATGTTTGAGCAGGGTAAAAAAAGTGCCCCCTGTCTGATTTTTATCGATGAGATCGATGCGGTCGGTCGTCACCGTGGTCATGGTCTGGGTGGCGGACACGATGAGCGTGAGCAAACTCTCAATGCCCTGCTCGTCGAGATGGATGGTTTTGATACCCAGGAAGGTGTCATCATTATTGCGGCAACCAACCGTCCTGATGTTTTGGATCCAGCTCTGCTGCGTCCAGGTCGTTTTGATCGTCAGATCACCGTAAATCTTCCCGACGTGAATGGGCGCGACGAAATTCTTAAAGTACACGCTAAGAATGTGAAGCTCGCCGAAGATGTCGACCTGATGGTGGTAGCCCGGGGAACTCCCGGATACTCCGGAGCGGAGTTGGCGAACGTAATCAACGAAGCCGCATTGCTTGCTGCCCGCAAAGGATTGAAAGCGATCACTCTTCCTGAGTTGGAAGAGGCGCGAGACAAAGTGCGTTGGGGGAGAGAGCGGCGCAGTCTTGCTCTGAGTGAGGACGAAAAAGAACTTACTGCTTATCATGAAGCCGGCCATGCCCTTCTCGGGATGCTGGTAAAAGATACCGATCCTGTTCACAAAGTGACGATCATTCCACGTGGTCCTGCCCTCGGGGTCACCATGTATTTGCCGGTTGAAGACAAGCACTCTTATCGGAAGCAATACCTGATGGACCGACTTATCCTGATTATGGGTGGTCGTGTTGCTGAGGAACTTGTATTCGGAGATGTGACCAATGGAGCTTCAGGAGACATCCAGCAGGCGAGTAATATCGCTCGCAAGATGGTGTGTAACTGGGGAATGAGCGAAGAGCTGGGTATGGTGGAATATGGCGAAGGTCAGGAGCAGGTTTTTCTCGCTCGCGATATCAGCTCGCCGCGAAACTACAGCGAAGCGACTGCTCAGAAAATTGATATCGAAGTGCAGAAGCTCACCGACGGCGCTTACGAAGAGGCGACCCGGCTTCTCAAAGCGAATCGCGACAAACTGGAAGCGATTGCTCAGGGATTGCTTGAGTATGAAACTCTTGATGGGGCGCATATACAGGAAATCATGGAGCACGGTGAGATGAAAAATCCGCCGACTCATCCTTCACCTCCGGATCTTCCCGATAAGGAGGAAGAAGAACCAAAGTCAGAGAAGCCCGAGGAAAAAGAGGAAAGCGATGACTTTCCCGGGGACCTCGCTCCTGCGGGTGCCTGAGTGAAAGGTTCATGAATAACCGGTATCGGCGACCATGCGAATTCTCTCGGTCGCCGATATCCACTACACCCTTAAGCAGTTTGACTGGTTAAAGCAGGTAGCGGATCGCTACGATCTTTTGATCATACCCGGCGATCTTCTCGACATTGTTTCGGTCGTGGATCTGGATACCCAGATCCTGGTAGTGAAGAAGTACTTGCGGGAACTGCCCGCGAAAGTTCCGGTTCTGGTATCTTCGGGAAATCATGACGGGGATATTCGAAATGCTGCAGGGGAGAATGTGGCCGACTGGTTGCAGGATGCCGGGGAGTTCGGTTGTCACGTAGATGGCGGGAGCTATGAGCAGGATGGTTTTCTGTTCACAATTTGTCCGTGGTGGGATGGCGATGTAACTCGCGAAGAAGTTGACGAAATCTTGCGAAGAGATTCTGAGAAAAGCCGGGATAAGTGGGTTTGGATTTATCACGCACCTCCTGCCGGATCGCAACTTTCGTGGGATGGACGTCGCGAGTTTGGAGATTCTTTTCTCCTTGATTGGATTGAAAAATACCAGCCTGACCTGGTCCTCAGCGGACACATTCATCAGGCGCCTTTTGCCAAAGGGGGAGCCTGGCATGACCGGATCGGCAAAACGCTGGTGATCAACGCCGGCAAACAGATCGGGCCAATACCGGCTCTTTGTGAGATCGACACGGAAGCGAATGAGATCACGTGGCGATCTCTTGCGGGAGTGGAAACTACTGAGCTTTGGGCTCAATAGGAATTGGGCTGTCCGCACCTTAGCGGTTCCGCGGCTGTTGGTGGAGCAGGCTCTCCAGCACTTCGTCGACCATCCCGAGATGATCTTCGTGACTGGCGTATTGTTTTTTTACATCAACAAGGTAGCCGCTCAAGGACTCCAGTCGGCGGGCGAGAAGTGCGGAAACATGGTAATTGAAATCGGGATTGGATCGCAAAAAATCCCGCGCATTTTCCACCACGTAAAAAGTGCATCCTTCGACTGTCTTCACGTCTGCGGTGTGGGCGGAATCGAGTAAGACGGCAATTTCCCCGAAAACAGAACCCGGGGAAGATATTCGGTTCAGTTCGACTTTTTGTTTCACGACTTCCACTTTTCCAGAAACCAGCACCAAGAGAGTGTCCGATTTCTCCGCCTCCACCATAATGGTTTCACCGGCCGGAAAATCCCTCTTGGGTAAATTGCAGTCAGCGCATATCTCCAGGGTTGTCTTCATTTGTTCTTCATCATCCATGGTTCAGGGGAACACGCAAGAAATGATCCCGGGTCCTCGTATCGGAGTTCTTTCCAAAGCTCCACGCAGAATATGGAATCAAATTGCCATTTCACGGCACTCCAGTGGTTCGGTAATTGTATTGCGCCTGCGATCGCAGGGGGATAGCCTGCCTCCTAAATGAGAATTCTGTCCTTCGTATCTATTTTTCTGATAATTGCCTATCAGGCAAATTCCGAAGAGATATTGAAGTGGGATTTTTCTGAAACGCAGTGGAAAGGTTCGGAAATTCGGGATGTCATTTCAGGGACCCTTGGGAAATGCGTGGCCGCACCTGAATTTGACGAGGGTAATCTGGTTCTGAATGAAAAGCAGTTCATCGACGCGCCGGATATTTCTCACAAGGATTTGCCGACAGAAGCACTCACAGTTACTGCACGGGTTTCACTTCATAAGGGGCAGAAGTGGGGAAATATCGTCGGATATTTGCAGGACAATGGTGCGTATGAACGGGGCTGGTCGCTGGGTTACGATGAATCAAACTTCATCTTCTGGATTTCGACTGGCGAGTCGAGAATCGTGGTGAATTCAAAACGTCCGTTCCGTTTGGGAGAGTGGGCCGATCTGACGGCCACCTTTGATGGTCGGGAATTGCGACTTTATGTGGATGGCAGTCTTTCCGGGCAGAGCGTGGCCTCCGGAAAAATCGCTTATCCGGAACAGGCAAAGTTCACCATCGGAGCCTATCGCGATGACGACGAATTTTATCCGATGGAAGGGAAGCTATCCTCAGCCGTGGTTTCCGATTCGGCAGCGAGCGAAGCCGATATCCGCAAAGCGGCAGGACTTCCAGTGCCGCTGGAATTTTCGATTCGGCCTTCCCTGCAGTTTCTTTCGTCGTCAACCGCCCGGTTGAATTGGGAGGTCGAGGGAAAATCGGAAGGCCGCGTTTTGTTCGGAAAGACGGAAAAGCTTGAAAGAACGGCAGCGGCCCGAAGAACAGGATCCGGTGAAAGTCTTGCATCGTTAGAAGATCTCGATCCTCAACAAGTTTACTTTTATAAAGTCGTTCATGGGACAGGCGACACAATTAGAGAGAGTAGTGTTTTCGAGTTCAACACAGCCTTGAATTTTTCGCCGCCATTTCAAACCTCCGATGTGGATGGCCCAACGGAACGCGGATTTGCAGTCGTTTTGGGAGCGGATCGGCAGCCTATAGATCGACTTCTCGATAAGACTGCGTTCGCCATTGTTGTATTTGAATCAGATCTTGAGAAGGCAAGCTCACTCCGGAAACAACTCTACGAAAAGGGACTGCATGGATCGCGGGTGACGGTTTTTCAAGTCGATGATTTTGCCAGCTTGCCTATCACATCCTGCATGGCGGACCGGGTGGTCTGCGATTCCTGGCGCGAGGAATTTTCCGAAGCTGAGGTAGATCGGATTCTAATTCCGGGCCGCGGTAGAACCGATTTCTCTCGTAGCCCGGGTGGATCGGCGCCAAACGACAGGCAACGCCCTGCGACGAGAGATTCCGGTTCATGGACGCATCAGTATGGAACCGCAGGGAATACGACGACAAGCGGTGAGGCGCTGGCCGGTTCCACTTCGACAGACGATCTTAAAGTTCAATGGTTCGGGCGACCCGGCGCTGATTTCGGTTTGGATCGTCAGAGCCGTATGCCTGCTCCGCTCGCGGTAAACGGGCGGCTTTTTCATCAGGGGATGGATCGACTGGTCTCACTGAATTCAGCAAATGGAACGGTCTTGTGGAGCGCAGAGATTCCTGAATTCAAACGGCTGAATATGCCCCGGGATGCATCAAATTGGTGTGCCGATTCGGATCACCTTTTCGTAGCTGTTCACGAGCGGGCCTGGATTCTCGATGCCGAGACAGGTGAACGAAAAGCGGCCCTTGCGGTAGTTGGCGAAAGGAAGAACCGAAATTGGGGATACATCGCCCGGGACGGGAATCGGCTGATCGGAAGCAGCACAAAAAAGGCATCAAGCTATACCGGGTATTGGACGAGCAAGATGTGGTTTGACGGAAAAGCGGGATCTCATGGGACGGCACCGGTCTGCAGTGATTCGCTTTTTGCCTACGATTCGGAGACCCTCAGCCCCGTTTGGGATTACGAAAACGGCGTCATCTTGAATCCAACAATTTCGATCAGTGGCTCTCATCTATTCTTCGTTGAATCACGAAACAGAGTTGCGAAATCCAGCCTCACGAGTCAGAATTCCGCTCCTGAATTGTGGAAAGATCAATTTCTCGTCGCGCTTGATTTGAAACGCGGAACGAAGCTGTGGGAGAGGCCAATCGATACCGAAGACGGCACGGTGACTTTTTACATGCAGGCAACTCCCGATGCGATCCTGATCACCGCTTCGAACACCGCCTATCACTTCTCGGCTTACAACCCGGCCGATGGAAGTCCGCTTTGGAATCGATCGAATCCGTGGCCGGCTGATCATCATAGCGGACATATTCAGCACCCCGTCATTGTAGAGGATACCATTTATTTGCAGCCGAATGGCTACGATCTGAAAACCGGAGAAATCACCACGACGAACGTAGGGGAGCGTTCCGGGTGCCATACTTATGTTGGAGCCCGCGATGCTCTCATCTATCGGGGCGCGGGCCGTCGCGTTGCAATGTGGAATCGTGAAACGGAGTCAGTTTCGGCCTGGGATCGATTGCGCCCCAGCTGTTGGCTGAGTTTTATTCCCGCGAATGGAATGTTACTGGTTCCGGAGGGTGGAGGCGGTTGCTCCTGTGGAGGCTGGATGGAAACATCTATTGGATTTGCGCCGCTCAAACTGCTTCAGGCCGGAGGTGAAAAATGAGAATCGTATCGGTAATTTTGCTTCTCGTATCGTACTCCGCCAAAGCCGGTGATTGGCCGTCCTTTGGGCATGATAACCGGAGGTCTCACGTAACAGATGAAAAACTGATCTTCCCGCTCAAAAAAACGTGGACCTATGAGTCTCCGGTTCCTCCCCAAACCGCATGGACCGGACCCGCGCGTTGGGACGCGTTCGCAAAAAATGAGGGCCTTCAATCGATGCGGAATTTTGATCCGGCATTTTTCGTGACCTCTGTTGGCGACTCTGTTTTTTTTGGATCGTCAGCGGATCACGCCGTTCATTGTCTCAGTGCAGAAACCGGAGACGAAACCTGGGTTTCGTTCGCGGACGGAGCGGTTCGCCTTCCTCCAACCTGGGCCGGAGGCCGACTCTATTTCGGAGCCGATGACGGTTTTGCCCGCTGCCTCGATGCAGAATCAGGTGATGAAATTTGGAAGTTTCGTCCTGTTGAGGAGGCAAAATTGATTCCGAACGACGGTAAATTGATGTCGCCGTTCCCGGTTCGGACCGGCGTTCTGATTGATGACGGAGTGGCCTTTTTTGGTGCATCTCTTTTTCCTTGGGAGAAATCCTACCTCTGTGCAATCGACGCAAAAACCGGCGGGAAACATTTCGTGACTGAACAAACTGGCGTGACCCTGCAGGGGATCTTTCTTGCGTCGTCCGATCGCCTTTATGCTCCTCAGGGGCGAAGCGTCCCGTTGATCTTCGCGAAGTCATCCGGTAGCAAACTCGGGGATATTCCCGGGACGGGCGGAGTATACTGTATTCTTACTGAGGACGCGCAGTTCATTGCGATTCCCAATAATCAGAAGTCAGGTGAGGACACCGTGAGGATTGCGAATCCGGAAAGCCGCGAGACGATTCTAAATGTACCCGGCGCAAACCGGATGATCGCTGCTGGTCGCTATTTGTATTTTCACCAAAGGCAAAAGTTGAAAGCAATCGATCGTGCGCTTGCCTCAGCAGCTCAAGCAAAGATCTCTGCGGCGCAAAAGAAGATCACCGAGTTAAAAAAAGCGAAAGCATCCGCGCAAGAGATCAAGCTTATACAAAACACGGAATCTGAAGCCAAATTGGAATTGAGTTCCGCGGAATTCTGGTCCTGCAATCAACCGGTTCCTTCTGCACTGGTTCTTGCCGGGGATCACCTCATTCTCGGAGGTGATGGAGTGGTTTTTGCGGTTCTTAAAAATACCGGCGAGGAAGTTTGGAAAGCCGATTTACCCGGTCGGGTCTATGGATTGGCGGTCGCAAACGGCCGACTGTTCGCCAGCACTGACCGGGGTCATATTTTCTGCTATTCCGGCGTTGGAGGAGCGGTTCGTTGAATACAGGCCGGGTCAGTCCGCCAACAGCGAGTGAGAGGTGGCCGGTGGCCGGGTCGCACTCACCGGTTCCGCGACCAGTTGCGCCAGCTACAATGAAAGCATTGCGGCTTCCTGTTCCGACTACCTCGATAATCCTCCTGCGCCAGTGTTCCCGCCGCCCCCGGTCATCGTGGTAGTTTGACCATCAACTTCGCGCGGATGAGATCTCTCTTGTCGTCGTGGCTGGCTGATTTCGAAAGAATGGAAATGCGGGCAGTCTTTCTACCTTTACGGAATTTTGGTTTTACACTGGCAGTGAATCTTGCGGCGGAATCAATTGGGAGGTTTACGGCCCGGTAGCCGGTTCGCAAAGCTGCAGTAACATTGCCACTTCCTGATCGCACATATTTCGCTCTGAATTTCCGGGGTGCTCTGGATGCGGTGACATCCATCGAATCTACAAGTCCACCTCGATTTCGGACCAGGAAACTGAATCGAAGGGCTTTCTTTTTACGGCTCTTGATGCTTAGAGTCTGTCCAGCTCCGCTTGTATTTACGATGCCGGCCCCCCGCAGTCGTCGTGCATTCTTTCCGATGCTGGCATCAGCCGTGCGTTGATACACCACTGCTGCTCCTTCCACCTTTCTTACTCTATTGTTGCCAAACTCCACGATGAAAAGGTTCCCCTCCCGGTCAACTGCGATATCATTAGGAGAATGCAATCCAGCACTGGATGCAGGCCCCTCATCGCCGGAAAAGTCAGCGACTCCATCTCCCGCTACGCTTGTGATGATATTGGTGATCGCGTCAATTCTTCGGACTCGATTATTCGACTCGTCGCAGAAGAAGAGGTTACCCGCTTCATCAAACAGCATTCCGCGCGGGTAGTGGACCTGCGCCAGACTGGCATCACCTCCGTCCCCCGAATAGTTGTGGATCCCGTCGCCAACAATGGTTGCTACAATCCCGGTTGCGGAATCGATGCGGCGGATACGGCCAAATTCTGCGATGTAGATATTTCCCTGGCGATCGACCGCGCTCGAAAAGGGTAGAAAGGTTTTAGCATCAATCGCAGGCCCCCCATCTCCGGACGATTCCTGGGTTCCATCGCCCAATACGGCAGTTACGATTCCGGTGGAAGCGTCCACTCTCCGAACTCTGAAACTATTGGAGCTAACAAAGAGTAGATCACCGTTGGGGAAGAAAGAGAAATAGTCTCCTGAATTGATATTTGTCGTAGTGCGATGCATCCCGTCTCCATTGAATGAAGAGACACCAGTTCCGAGAAAGGTTGAGACGATACTGGTCTCCGGATCAAATTGCCGAATTCGATTATTGTAAAAATCGACAAAATAAATGAGCTTGTCAGGTCCGATTTCGATGGCGGTAGGCCCGTTGATTTGAGTTTCGGTTCCGATCATCCCATCTCCATTGTATCCGCCGGTTCCCGTGCCAACCACGGTGGATATCAATCCCGTAGCGCTATCTACCTTTCGAATTGCGTGCCCAAAAAAATCAGCGATATAGACGTTACCTTCCGTATCAACAGCCAACCCGAAGGGGTGAAACAATCCCGCTGCGGTGGCAAGGTCTCCATCGCCGCTTGACGCGCCGTTCCCGTTTCCTGCGATTGTGGTAATATCCCCTGGAGCGGCAAGAAGAGATGAAGAGGCCACGATCAGTAAAGAGAAGAAGTGGTAGAGAGATAGGCGCGTCGTCGTCATGGTGGTGTAGATACCGGTTGGCGTAAGTGATAGTAACTCGTAAGCATTGTTCCATTTGGGAACAAATGTTCAAGTTACCTTTGTCCGTGTGTAACAAGCAGATAAGAAAAGCAATGACAGCTTGAGGTTTGGCTGCGGGTACCATTTTTGAAAATTTGCCAATCAGATCCATTTCAAATACGATTCTGTTGGTAATGAAAGCGAACACTGTCTGGCTACTTTGGATTCTTGTTATACCATTCTGCCTTTTGGGTCTCAATGGTTTTGCCGCAGATCGGGTTGCGTTGGTCATCGGTAACAATGACTATTCCGATGGCGGAAACTTTCCGGACCTGAACAATTGCCTTGGCGATGCCAGGCTCATAGAATTAACCCTTAAGTCCGTGGGCTTTGAGGTTATTCTGGTTGAGAATGCCACCCTCTCAGAGATGGACGATGCTCTGTTGAACTTTGAGGGGGAAATCAAGAAAGGCGGCACAGCGCTTGTCTATTTTGCCGGACACGGAATCGAATACAATGGTCAGAACTATCTGATGGCCAGCAATGCAGAACTGAAAGCGAGAAGCCGTCTGTCTGAAGAAGCTCTCAAGGCTGAAACCTTCGCTTCAGCAATGATTCTGGCAGGTGCAAAAAGTAGTTTTCTGTTACTGGATTGTTGCCGTGATGTTCCGGGAGATTCCGAATGGGCGACCCGCGGTCGAAAGAAGCAGGGCTTGGCGCAGATCGATATCGATGGGGATATCATTATCGGTTTCGCTGCGACTCCCGGAAAAGCGGCTCTCGAACCGGGAGTGGAAGGGGGCAACAGCCCCTATGCAACTGCGCTTGCGAAATGGATTCCCGAAGGGCTCGATCATCGGGATATCTTTGATGAAGTTCGGCGTGAGGTTCATCAGATTACTGGAGGTCTCCAGCGAACCTGGGAGAGTGGGAGTTTTTTGCAGCCCTTTTTCTTTTCCAAATCTGATGAGTTACCATCGATTTCGTCGGTCGAATTTCAGAAGATGAGATCGGAATTGGAAGCTTTAAGAAACAAACTGACCACTATGCCCGGTGTATCCGGTGGTGGGCACGCAGCGGATGTTTCGACTGATAAATCAGAGAATAGTCCCGAAATCTCGACTTCTGTTCAGGCACCTGTAGCAGACTTGATAGCTGCAAGTCAGGGTGGGATTATGGTGACTGAGGACGGGAGTATCGCGATCAAGGCAATCGGAAGTAATGAAGCCGAAGAAATGCTGATCGATGTGGGCGAGGGAACGAGCAATTTGCTCAAGCAACAGAATAACTCCGGTACCGGGAACATGTCTTTTGTTCCTGAGGATCCTTTTGTCCAATGGTCTAAATTGGCGAAGGAGGACCTTTCCATTCCGTCTGGGACAAATCCTAGGATCATCCCTGTAGATGTTTCTCAACCTCTGCCCTCTATTGGCGAAGAGAATTGGGAACATGATTGGTGGCGAAGCAGTGTGCTAAAGGGGGCACAGACTCAGGACTCTACGCCTTCGGGAATCTCTACTATCATGTTGTCTGAAGATCTGGAGGCTTATGATATGCTCTCTCCGGATTCTTCGTACATCAAAATGTCTAAGTAGAGCGGTTTCGATTAAAGACCTTTCAAAAGCCCACCTGCAGTTTTCCTTGTCGATCCGTGCTGTTCCTTGTCGTCGCGGATCGACGTCAGGGCTTCTTTCGCAAAGTTCAGAGACTTCCGGTTTTTGACGCGTTCGGCGAGTTCGTTGACCATGCCTCCCGGGTGTTCCTTTTTCAGATACCTTAGTATTCCGTGTTGTGCTGCGGTTTCATCGCCGAGCAGAAAAAGGCTGACGAGAGCCATTCTGGCGAAATTATCGTTGTCTGCGGAAATGATTCGAAGCGCTTCCATGCTGGCGGCCCTTTCGCTCGCATCAGCTGCTGCGAGGTGAGTCGCGGCAGCGCTACGTCCTTCATGGCCGGATGATTTCGCAGCAATATATCGGTAAAACGGCTGGGCATGTTCGGGGCCAATTTTTTCCACGGCCGTAAGAATGATTCGCTTTGAGAGCAGGGGCTCTTCAGTGTTCGGGTCCGCAGGAGCAGCAGCATTTGCTTTCGAGTTTTCGATTTCATTCCAATCAAGGCGAAGGCTCTCAATCCGGCGGAGGGTCTCCTGTTTCTGAACGCCAATCTGCGAAAACTGCATTCCGCTCTGGTAGCGGAGATTTTCTGCAGCCTGGGCTTCGCGGTAGAGATTCTCGAGGAGGGGCAGAGTCTCGCGGGCTTGCAGTTCTCCAAGTGCGCGGACGATGGCCCCTTTGCTGAGACCACTTTCCAAATCGAGTGCGGCGATCAGAGGCTGAATCGAACTTTTGTCGCCGACGGCTCCGCACCCGAGCGCAGCATTGGCGCGGACAATGCGGTCGTCCGATTTCAGAGCTTCGTGGAGAATTGGAAGAACAGCAGGGCCGGTGAATTGGAAAATATCACGAGCCATTTCGCGGTCGGTGTGTTGATTTTTTCGTGTGTCTTTGGCAGTGAGGAGAACTCTCGCCAGCTCAGGCTGTGACGAAACTGCCGCTCCCAGTTTCTCCAAAGCAGGTGCCGGATTTTGGTGCGGTCTGAAGTCGAATGGGTAACGAAGTACAAGTTCAATCGCGCTTTGGTCCATACGATTTCCTCTTTCACTGATAGCTTTTACTGCTTTCTCGGAACGCGGTTGAAGAATCTCTTCCAGACCTTTGATAGGTAGATCGTCCCCGTGCTTTGTGATCGCCAGAACGGCAAGGGCACGGATCGAGCTTCCCGGATCGTCGAGAAGTGTACGAAGGGTTTCGGCGGATTCCGGAGTATCAGTTCGAAAAAGCAGGTAAGCAGCAGTGTATCGTAATTTCGAGGAGGGAGAATTCAGCGTTTCTACGACGAAGGGGAAATCTTTAGCGCTGAGCGGAGTCTTCCATCTTGCGAGAGCATCTGCCACGACGAGAGGATTGGGATGTTTGATTTTATCCTCCGGTGATAGCGATTTGTCATAGCGAAGCTTCCGCGCTTCGGCAAGCAACTGCACCCTTGGATCAGTCACTACTTTTGCTTCAAGCTCCGGGAAAGTTCCCGTCAATGGTACGGCAGTTTCCGAAGCTGGCAGGATTACGACTCCCCGGGTTCCGAGCAGCCATTTTTTTTGTCCGAAGGTGTATTCGGAGATAATCGAGCCACCCAGGAAGGGCATCGATTTCCCATGGGGCCGTTTCGTAAACCGGTGTGGATCTCCGGTCAGAATTTCCGGCTTCACACGCGAGGGGAATTCGTGATTTAGCGGGTCAATTGTTGTCCTCGGGAAAAGGTGATACCGGCCTTCACCGGTCCTGCGATATTCCGGAGCGAAGTGCACTTCCAACTGCTCGTTCTTTACGACGAGTGACTTAATGGCATTCCCGGAAAGACCGTCGGCGGCATTAATCGTTTGAAAATTGGACCTCTTCGGATCGAACGAAATGAGTCCGCCATCATGATCGTCGAAGCGGCTCGCAAAATAGAAATTCCCTCCCAGTTCCTCCACATCGAAGGCGCAGTTGCCGGGCAGGCCGTGTTGGCGATTGTAATTAGTGGTGACATGACCGGACGCCGTAGCCAGAGAAATTCCAGCATGGGTCGTGAGCCAGAATTGCCCCTTCCAGGGAGCGCCATCAAAGACCATATCACCGGCGAGCCCTTCCCGTGAGAGTCGGCTGACAGGCTGGTCTTTTTTGACCAGGTGCAATCCGCCGTAGTTCTCCCGCATCTCATCTTTTTGGACAGCCCGGAAAGGCCAGTCCTCATTCGGATACATGTACCTCGGAGATTCCGAATGTCGTTTCCCGATGACGACATCGCCGTTGGGGAGCGGAAGAGCAACCTGATAGGTGCGTGCCACGGATCCATCGTGCCGGAAAAACTTTTCATTCGCCGAGAATTCCTGCGGTAGTTTCAGTCCCGCGACTTCCATCTGCAGCTGCCAGCTATCTTCGATGGTTTCGATGAGCCCGGTTTCCTGATTCAGAAAAAAGCGGGGGCCGGAATTGCCGAAGCCAATGCGGCCGTCGAATTTCCCGAAGAGTGAAAGTTCGTGGAGGAGGCCATTGGTGGAATCTCTGGTTGCAGGCGACATTCCGATTGGATCGGAAACTTCGAGGCTTTCCGGATTAAGGATTCCCGGGCGCCAGCCGAGCTCTTTGCTGATAAACACACTTGCCCAGATCTGGCCGTCCAGTTCGCCCATCAATTGAACGCTGTTAGGGACGGAGGAGGAGCCGGGCGTTTCCCACAAATCCCGTTCCGGATCGTAGCGTCGGGATTCATCTCTGCTGTTGGCCCAGATTTTTCCGTCTTCCTGTACCAGGAACCATTTCCAGTCTGAGTGATTGCCAACATTCAACTCCTCTTTGCTGAATATGCGCAGGTCGAGAGTTTTGGTATTCAGTTTGCGAATATTCTGCCGGGTGCCTATCCAAAGTGTGTCACCGACTATTGCGAGTCCGGTGACGCCGTTGTAAAAATCTACATCGTAGTCTTTGTTGGATCGATCTTCGGGATTCCGTTCGTGATCCATCCGGAGTTGACTGATCTGCTGTGTTTCCAGATCGACATGACGCAGGCCGACAGCCGTTCCAATCCATAGATTTTTTTTGTCGGCAGCGATTCGGAGGGCCGCCTCTTCGAGAAAAATGCGACGGAGAAGGTTCCCCTCAAAATCGTAAATTCCGACGCCCCAGGGGAATCCGACAAAGAGGTTCTCGCCGTTATGAGCCAGATCCTGCACATTCTCGTAGGAAACAAGAACACTGACATTTTCGGGAAGGTTGGAAGGAGGGGCTTCGCTGGCCTTGAAAGTTGCGATGTCGTTCTCGACTCCGCCCGCGAGAACCCAGTCGAGATGTATCCGGCCGCTCGGCCATTGTTCTTCGGTCAGGATCGAATTGAGCTTCTGGAGAGTTTCCTCACCGGCGTGAGTGATGAGAAACGACATCGCCGGTTCATCGTTGCTGGCGTTGTGGAGTTGGCTGCTTTTTTGGTTTTCAGTGAAAGGCTTTTCGCTGCGGGCCATGCGGAGTCCGAGTTCTTCCAGTTTTTCCTGTTGTCCCAGCTTGTGGTAAAGCCGCATCAGTCGATCAGCGAGATCGTAGAAATCGGCGTAGACGGCTTCATCGTAGACTCCCTTACCACGTTGAAAGTTCGGTCTTGCCTCAGGGAGAAACTCATTTTCATAGAGAGTAACCAGTTCTTCGTCGCGGGATTCACCGGCGGAATATTTTCTGAGGAGCAACACGTATCGACTTTCCCCGGGGTTGGCGTTTGTCATCGTGGTGAGCAGCGGCACGATGTACTTTCCGTCTTCAACATCTTGAAGACGCGTCAGCCAGTTGTCGAAATAGTGAATGTTCGTGGTTTTTCCGAGAGCGGAGACAGTTGCCTCGTAGTCTCCCAGGGCCCAGGAAAGGTTGGCCTGCGCTTCCGGGGGAAGTGTCGGCATCTTCTTTTTCGCCCATGCCTTGAACTCATGGAATTGAATTGAAGAGGCGGCGAGTTGAGCCAGGTTATCGACTCGTTCAAAATGATTCAACCAGTTCGGCTCTTCATCCCAGATCCGGAGTTGGGTGGAGACGACTTTGTCTGATTGTCCAAGGGCCTGGTAAGATTTTTTCAGTTCGTCCAGAACGTCGGGGCGATAATTGATCGGAGGAAGATCTCTCTTTTTCGGTTTTCTGACGATGGCGCTAATATTAAGCGGGAGGTCGCCCAGAAACGGTACCCTATCCTCCATGCCAGAATAGTTCGGATCGAAGGGGGCTGAAGGTAGATCGGGGTGTTTTTCTTTTGGTAGGGAGAGCGCTTTCTCAAAGTGACTGGCCGCCTCTTTGTGGCGATCAAAGCTCGCGTAGATTTTGCCTTTGCGAATTTCCTTCGAGACCGGAGAGAAGCGTTTATCCTCAAGAAATTGCAATTCCAGAGCGAGGGCCTTTTCTGGTTTATTGCGATGAACTTCAATCTTGGCGAGGACCTGAAGAGATGCGGGATTTCCACTATTCTGAAGGACGGTGATCAACTCGTCTTCCCGCCCGGCATCTTTCAAAGCGCCATAACCAAGTCGGATAAATTCATCAACAGAAATTCCGGAAGGGCGCTGAGAGTACGAGTCAAACCCGGGACTCTCCCGGGACCACTCAATGTTCAGGGCCAGGAATGTCTTGATCAAATAGGACCTGTCTCTTATACACATCTCCGAGCCCACGAGACCGAGGCTGATCT
>CAJXQE010000137.1 GCA_913058215.1 uncultured Verrucomicrobiales bacterium | reverse complement strand
AGCGTCAGATGTGTATAAGAGACAGGTTTTCCGGTCAGTGGATTCCGAATCTCGGTGAGATTCAGTTTCTTGTCTGGGAGCTCGGCCTTCCCCTTGGGACCGAAAATATAGAGGTGGCCGTCTTCTGAGGTCACATAGATTTTTCCGTCCGCCACTGCGACAGGAGTAGTGATGGCTGAACCGAATGCCGTTTCGAGTTGAGTGGGTTCTCCTCCGTTCAGCGGGACAATGTTCACACTGCCATCGAGACCTCCGTAAATTGCGTGGTCTTTTGTCAGGGCGGGAGGGGCAATCGATGCTGCCGCTGAGAGTGATTCGGGATCTTCGGATTCTGGACTGTGCCTGCTCAATCCAATTCCATTTTCGGGGCGAACCCGGTAGATGTCTTCACCGCGAATTCCAACCGGGGCAAAGCTGAGGAGACCGTGTAGTCGAATCGAAGTCTCACTTCCTTTGACAAAATCGAATTTTAATTCCTCTCCCTCGAGGCGGATCTTTTCGACCCGGCCCGAGTTGTCGCGTCTGTGCCACTGGACATAGACATTTCCCTCAGCGTCTGCACTTTGTCCGAAGGTCGCGGGAAACTCCTGCCCTGCGTATTTAGGAATCTCACCGGTGGCACGGAGTTTCGGGGCATCTCCTGCGTCTTCAAGAAAGACGGTGCGACCTCCTGCGGGCAGGATGATGTTTTTTCCGCTTACGCAAATATCTCGAGAGCAAACGAAGTGATCCCTCCACGTGACGCGATCTCCTCGAAAGGCAACCCAGTCGGATCCCTGCCAACGGTTGCCTTCGAATCCGATCACTTCCCGGACAAAGTCCCAGGACCAGATGGTTTCCCCATTCGGTTTCAGGGCAAAAACTTGTGAGCCGAGAGTGGCAAAATAGACGCGACCCTCACTGACCACTGCCGCACTGAATACGGGATCCCCGCAGTCGATTTCTTTGATGAGTTCTCCGGAAGTGCGATCGAGGACGTAGAAGATTCCGGCTGAAGTTCCAAAGTGGAGATAGTTGTCGATCACTGCCGGGGAACTGACGTTGTTGCAATTCTGGCCGCCTCCTTTGCTTTCGAATTGCCAGTCGATCTTATTCGTATTCGCATCGATGCAGAAGGCGGTTCCGGCTCCGTCGATCACGTAAACTTTTCCATCTGCGACGACGGGAGAGGTGAAAATGGCATCGCTTAGAGGAACCGCGCCGGCAAGTTTCAGATTTGCCGGATCAATGATTCGTTTCGCCGCATTTCCTGAGTGGCCGGCATCGAGTTGAAACTGCGGCCAGTCTTCGGCAAACGCCGACGAAGTGACCAGGGCGATGAGTATGAGGAGCAGACGAACCATGATCGAATGGTCGTGATTTCAGTGGCCTGACTCAAGTTCTTATTCGGCGGCTGTGCGTCCCAATAAGAGTGCCTACTTCAAATAGCCCTCCAGCTTTTTCCGCTGATCCTCTTTGATCGGATCAAAATCAATCTGCACTCCCGGCATTTCGGAGCGGAGGGTTTCGATGGTGGCTTCCTCCAGATACGTGACGCTGATTCGCAGGCGTTTCAGATTGGGCATTGACCTGAGCTGACGCAATCCTTCCAGTGAAAAATCTGCCTCGCTGATGTCGAGTGTTTCGAGGGATTCTATTTTGGCGACGGTGGCGAGTGATTCATCATTGAGGCAGACCGGGGTCTTGTCGTGAGGAAGGCGTTGTCCGAGTTTGAGCGATTTCAGGTTTTCCATCTTCGCGATCATCGCATGGCTGGCCTGAGTGCGATGAGTATGCCAGGTGCGGAGTTCCTGAAGACTTGTTATTTCGGAAATGGCGGCAAACCCTTCGTCTCCCATCGACATGCCGGCGACGGTGAGCTTTTCAAGCTGGTTCAGTTTCTTCCATGGAGCAAAACCGCTACCGGTGAATCCTTCCATTCGAAAAGAGAGATGAAAAAATGCGACGGACTTGAGGCTGGGAATTTCAGCCAGCTTGGCGAGCCCTACATCACTCAATTGACCTCCGTCAACGCTGAGCGATTCCAAATTTCTCAGGCTGGATAAATGGCCGACCGTACTGTCGTTCAATCCCCTGGCACCTCCATAGGTCGTGACCTTCTGAAGCTTCTCAAGACTGCTGATGGCCTTCCATTCCGCATCTTTGAGCTGACTGCTATCGCGGAACGAGATCTCGGTGATGGAGCCATCTTTCACTGTGATTTTTCCACCGAGGCTTTCGAGATGCTCTCCGACTGCGGCATCGTCGCCAGCGACTGGGGATATGCAGACAATGAGGAAGGCGAGTGAGGCGATAATACTTTTAGTCATCTTACTTTCACCATGTTGGGGAAGGAGTAGTGGACTCTCAAGTTTTTATCCAGACGATTTTGTTTTGTGTCGGGAATCATCGCCCTTACTTTGGAGATGCAGCGGCGGGCTTCGGCCGGCCAAGCTGACTGATTGCTGATGCAAATCGGCCATTCAGTCTCTCCGGGGTTACCCCGGGGCAATATCCTACCGACCCAATCGAATCGTGGGCCTCCCTACAGCACGCAGTAGATAAGCCCACGAAAGACCGGACACGTTGGAAGGCTGATTATTCCGCCGCTGCTATTATTTTCAATGAGCACAACTCAGACCGTCACGAGAAGACTTGCCCGGATTTATGCGGCGCAGGCATTCCAGGTCGATGCTCTGTATGAATGCGGGCGTGATCTCTGCGGGGGAAAGGTTCCAGGATGGGTTAGACCTGTGGCGGTTTCCCTTGTTTCAGAATTCGGAACGGGGGCGCGACCCCGTGAGGCAGAAATTGCAGAGTGTCTCAAATCCGTGCCTGCCTATCGAAGTGCTCTCAGCGAGGGGAAAGTGAGGCCTTTGATTCCTCTAGCTGTTCTGGGGGAGGCAAAAATGAGGCCGGTGGCGGGTGCCCCGGAGAGTTGGGGAATTCCGGAGGCCTTGAATTTCTCGTCATTGGCAAATTGTCTGGGAATGCATATGGATGACCTGGGGTGGCTGACGATGCCCTGGCAGACGGCAGATCATTATCACTATCGATGGCATGAAAAGCGGAGTTCGGGAAACAAACGGCTCATTGAAATTCCGAAGCCGATGATGAAGCTGGCGCAAGGGGAGGTGTTGCGCCGGATTGTTGAAAAAATCCCCACTCATGAAGCGGCCCGAGGGTTTCGGGCGGGAATGTCGGTCTTTGATTTTGCTACGCCTCACACTGGTAGAAGAATGGTGCTAAAACTGGATCTGGAAGAATTTTTCACCAGCATCACATCTGGACGAGTCGTGCGACTTTTTATGACGGCGGGATATCCTGAGACGGTGGCCATTGTTCTGGCGCGCCTCTGCACGAATATTGCTCCGAGGTCTGTGTGTCGAGGAAAGGGGCTTTCAAATTCATCGATAGTCCGATTGGGGCGTCGCCATTTACCTCAAGGCTCTCCTGTTTCCCCCGGGCTTGCGAATCTCTGTGCGTTTCGGATGGACTGTCGACTTGCAGGTTTGGCGAAAAGCGCAGGAGCGGTTTACACCCGCTACGCCGATGATTTGCTTTTCAGTGGTGACGAAGGTTTTGCCCGCCAGGCTCGCCGCTTTCATATTGCGGCGCTGGCCATTGTTTTATCTGAAGGCTTTGCGACGAATGTTCGAAAGACCCGGTTCATGACGTCCAGTCAAAGACAGTATGCCGCTGGACTTGTTCTGAATGAAAAGCCGCAAGTGTCGCGACGCGATTTTGATCGACTCAAAGCAATCCTGACAAACTGCCTGCGGAGTGGTTGGAAATCACAGAACCGAAGTGAGCATCCCGAATTCCGCTCTCATCTGGAAGGCCGGATCGGGTGGGTTAATCAGGGTAATCCTCAGCGTGGCGAGAAGCTTCTGTCGATTTTTGAAAAGATCGACTGGTCCTAATTCTGCCCTCCGGGCTTCTCTGGAAACATGGTGGTAATTCTCTTCGAAAGGCTCTTGATCACTTCTTGATTGGCCTTGTCGCTGGCGAGGTTCTTCGTTTCGCCGGGATCAGATCTGTGATCGTAAAGTTCGCGCGCCATCGGATCTCCTCCGGCGATGGGCCGCCATTCGGTGTAGCGCCAGCGATCCGTGCGAACGGAATATCCCCAGGCTTTCCAGTTCTCCCGGCTTCCGTAGAAAGGGTGCTGATGCTGGGTGAAGGCGGCGTCTTTCACCTTGTCTGCCTCGCCTTTAATGATCGGGGCAAGGCTGAGGCCTTCCAGATTTTCCGGCAAATCTTCATTGATTCCCGCTAGCTCGGCGAAGGTAGGGAAAAGATCGACTAGTTCAGCCAAAGCCCTGGTTTTCTTTCCCTGTCTCTCAGGTAAATCCGGTGCTGCTACGATCAAAGGAACGCGGGCATCCAGTTCAAAGTTCGAAGTTTTTCCCCAGAGTGAATGTTCACCGATATGAAAACCGTGGTCGGAAGTGAAGGTGACAATCGTGTCATCGGCCTCTCCGCTGGCCTCCAGAGCATCCAGAATCTCACCGACCTGCGCGTCCATAAAACTGATGGATGCATAGTATCCGTGCCGATAGTGCCGAATTTCCTCTTCGGTGAAATCGCGATCTTTCGGCGTCAGTCCATAGCCGCGAATTTCCCGCGAAATGTGCATCGCGATTTCCGGTACCCCCACAGGCTTTGAACCCGGATCTGGCATTGGGATTTTGTCAGGATCGTAAAGGTCCCAATATTTCTTCGGAGCAACAAACGGCAAGTGGGGGCGCCAGAATCCTACGCCGAGGAAAAAGGGCTGATCACTCTTTGCGTGGTCGCGTAACATTGCGGCGGCAAGATTGGCAATTTGGCCGTCGCGGTAAACAGTGTCGGGCACGTCCTCATTCTCGCTTACGGGTGCTTTGTAAAGCCGTGCTCCAAATAAAGGGGCATTTCCATAAATGGTATCATCTGCATGAGTTCCCTTGTGAAGGACTTCATCAATTGACCAAGATCGCCGGTCCTGGGTTTCGCCCATGTTGTGAAACATCTTTCCGATATTCTGACAGAAGTAACCGTGGTTCTTGAAATGCTGCGGCAGAGTTATTAAAGTTTTTCCGTTCGGCGCAGTGTCCCGAAATCCTTTTCGAAGGTCATCAACTCCAACCGTGTCCGGCCGGAGCCCTGTGAGAAAAGAAGAGCGCGAGGGGTTGCAAACCGCCTGCTGGCAATAGGCTCGCTCAAAAGTCAGACCGCGGGCGGCAAGACGGTCGAGATTAGGAGTGACCGCCGCCGAATCTCCGTAGGGGCCGATGGCGCAGTTCAAATCATCGGCGACTATAAACAGGAAATTAGGTGAAGCCTGAAGAAGGCTTGAGAAAGCAAATGCTGCGAATGCGCAGGAGAGTGAGAGGCGTGTCATATTCTATTTTTCTTCCATCATCTGGAGGATCGCATTGGCATAAGCTTCGCCCATCAGGGCAAAAGTCTTTGCGCAACCGAGATAGTGGTAGCCCGCATTTGATGCGCCAGCTTTGAAAAGTTCGGCCTCATCTGTTGAAATCAGGTCCTTTTCGAACTTCTTCAGGTAGACTTGCTGGACTTGTTTTGACATGGACCCGTCCGCATTGGCGTGATTCTTGTTTTCGGTTCGAAGTAAGTAACTCATTTGACGGACTTCCTGACGCTTGGTGTCGATTGCCCCAAGGGCATCATCCCAGAAAAGGGAGGTTTGAATAGCGGTGACATTTCCGGCGAATTCAGGGAGTGAAGCCGGAGCAGCCATCGCGTCCCTGAACATCTGGTTGTCCACTTTCACTTCCTTTCCCCCGACGCCCATCACGCCGATGACAAAGGGCATTTTCGGTTTCTTCAAATCTTTGCGAACATCCCGGATGAACGCAGCCATCCATTCCGAGTATTTGGCAAAACGATTTTCCTCGCTGTCTTTTGGTAAGACTGGATAGACATCGCGGTTGACCATGTCATTCCAACCCTGAAACCAGACGAAGCCGGCGATCTCATATCCCTCATCCGGATTGAAATCCGGATGAACCCGTTTGGGATCTGCGAGCACTGACTTCACGTGATCCATCATTAAGCGGTAGTAGTGGCCCGACCCGCTTTCCGGATTGCGGTTTTTCTCAATATCTTTCCCGGTGCGCTTGTAGACCCCGGCACCCGGTGGGCGAAAATCATAGTAGAGCGATTTCCCGCCCCACGCCGTTTTGATGATGAGAGCAGGCTCGTCGAGCGCATCCTCCATCGTCAGGCCAAAAGTATACTCCGGGCCAATCTTCCCCCCGTCTTCTGCCGGGTTTGAGCGGGAACCAAAACCGGTAGAGAGTTTTCCGGTTCCTTCACCATTGCTCTCCCGTGAGCCTGTAAAATAGGAAATGCGGACCTGCTCCGACGCTCTCAATTTTCCATCCGGACTGCTCATGCGTTTGAGAAGTGGCGCCGTTTTTGGATCCAATCCTATGTAGGGAATCGTTTCCACTTTGGCATGGCCTTCCATATTGGACTGGCCCGCCAGAATAAAAACTTTGAGTGGCTTGCCCTCAGCATCGAGGGCGCTGGACAAGCTCAGAAAAAGGAGAAGCGCGAAAAAAGTTCTCATGCCGGATTCTAAGAGAATTTTGCTCCCGCGATCAAGGGTCAAAATCCGGGTGCAGTGAAATGCAATAGGATCAAAATGAAGGAATGAAGTTTCAATACCCGCTGCTGGCCGCCACCTTCTTGTTTTATTCTCTGCTGATTCCGGCTGCGAGCGCTGCCGTTTCAGTAAAAGTGTCGGCGGATCGCGAGGAAGCGATATACTCAGAAAATGAAGAAGTGACTTTCTCTGTTTCAGCCTTTGATGGAGAAAAGAAACTGGATTGGGGTGAGGTGGAATGGAGGCTCACTCTGGACGGCTACAGAGAAATTTCGAAAGGGAAAGGAACTCTCGAAGGCGGCAAAGGGCTTTCGGTTTCAGGGAAGTTGGACAAGCCGGGTTTTCTTCTCCTGACTGCGACCTTTACCGGGACTGATGGAAAGAGAGTCAGCGGATATGGAGGCGCTGCAGTTTCTCCATTAAAGATCGGCCCCAGTATGCCGGCGCCGGATGATTTCGATGCTTTCTGGAAGAGTCAAAAAGAGGCGCTGGCAAAAGTCCCATTGAAGTTTGAAGAAAGTCGACAGCCTGTGAAGGCCGGGGCTGGAAAGGTCGTTCAAGCCTTCGATGTGCAGATTGATTGTGGAAAGAGTGAACTGCCGGTTTCCGGATATTTCGCGAAACCCGAAAAAGCAGAGGCGGGAAGTTTGCCTGCAGTTCTCTGGGTTCATGGAGCTGGCGTTCGAAGTTCAATTCTTACCACTGCGGTGCGCGGGGCGGAGAATGGTTTTCTCTCCATGGATATCAACGCTCATGGCATTCCCAACGGCAAACCTGCGCAGTTCTACACCGACCTGAGTAAAGGGGAACTGAAGACATATCGCACCGACGGGAACACCAGCCGTGATGAGATCTATTTCCGGGGGATGTGTTTGCGGCTTGTCAGGGCGATTGACTATCTGACTTCAAAACCGGAATGGGATGGCAAAACGGTAGCGGTGATCGGGCACAGCCAGGGAGGGTATCAGGCTCTCGTGGCAGGCGGACTCGACGAACGGGTGACTTTCATTGGGTCCGGGGTGCCTGCAGGGTGTGATCATACCGGGATGATGGCGGGCCGTATCAGTGGATGGCCGAAAATCGTTCCGATTCTCCCTGATGGAAAACCGAACCCTGCAGCTGTCGAAGCGTGTCGTTACATCGACGGAATGAATTTCGCCTCACGTTGCAAGGCGGAAGCGATTGTCAGCGTTGGATTCATTGATCGGACTTGTCCGGCAACCAGTGTCTATGCCGCCTACAATGTATTGCAGGGGAAGAAACAGATGATCAATGAGCCCTCCATGGGGCACGCGGCACCGGCGCCGATTAAAGATAGATTTTTCGAAGCTCTGATGGAGCACGTCGGGATGGCGGCGGTTAAGTGAGGTCCTTGAATTCGTCGTAGGTGATTCCCAAAGGCTGAGCCTGCAGGGTCTTAATCAAGTTGGTAAGTTTCTCGACGATACCGGAAAAGAGAGCGTCGCCTTTTTCCTTGGTGGCAAGGTCAGGGCGACCTGTGAAGCCTTCGTGAGTCCGCTGCATCATGTCGCGGCTCACAAAAAACCCGTCGATGGAATCCGGGATGAGCTCGCCGGCATTGGAGACCTTCTCCCGGTCGACGAGTTCGGGCCGAACATGAAGCATTAACGAGGTTTCGAATTCGCAGGCATGACCGACGAATTTGTGATCACCCTCGAGATGCTCGTTGATCAAGTCTTCAGCAATGGACCAGTAACACCCCGCGACGAGAAGGGCATTGGAGTACTCCGGCTGGAGCTCCCGGATCGCTACTCTCATGGGATCAATATTTCCCCCGTGTCCATTCAGGAAGAGGATTCGCTGGAATCCGTCTTCGAGCAGAGACGCTGCCGTTTCGCAAAGCGTCGCAATGTAGGTTTCGAGTTCTGCGGAAACAGTGGCGCCGAAGCGCAAGTGATGAGCGCTCGCTCCCTGCCAGAGCGTCGGTAGCAAAAGCATTTCTTCCCGGTTCTTTTTCTCAATAGCTTCTGCGACAGCAGTGCACAGAATGTTGTCGGTCCCAGTGGGCATGTGAGGGCCATGTTGCTCAAGCGCGGCAATGGGAATGATGACGACGGCCCTGTTCCGATCCAGTCCGGCGATTTGGGGAGAGCTCAGTTCTTGATATCTCATTTCAGGATTTCTTCACAATTTTCCAGAAAGTGAATTCGCTATGTTTAGCCGGTCGCAGGTAGCTCAAGGTCACACCGAGGAACATAGCGATTCCAAAGCCGATCGGCCAGAACCAGACGGAGAACCAATCAGACTTGATGAGCATCAATGTCAGGGTGATGGCTGTGGAGATCAAGGCGCTGAGAAAGACCCCGAAGGAATTTGCCCGCTTGAAAAAGAAAGCGAGAATGAAAAGTGCGAGTAAAGGACCTCCAAAGGCTGCGGTGAGTTTTTTAGCAATGTCGAAAACATTCCCGAGGGGGCCGACAAAGCAGGCGAGACCAACCGAGAAGGCTCCGATTCCTACGAGGACGAATCGGATCGCCCGAACTTCATTCTTCTCAGACTTCGGTTTCAAGCTCGGGAAAAGGCGGTCCCGGAAGTCCACTACCAGTGCAGTCGTGACCGAGTGGATTCCGGAGTCAATGCTGGACATGATCGCAGCCATCAAAGAGGCAAGAAACAGACCCGCCATTCCCGGAGGAAAATGGAGTCTTACGAATTGCGGGAAAGCCTGATCCGCGATTTTCGGATCGGCAGCCAATGTTTCGGCGAGAGGTCCCGTGCCAATTTCGGATGGGTTTTCAGAAAAGTAACCGAAGAGGCCGACGCCAATCATGAGCAAACCTGGCACTACAATCCATAGGCCGATGAGGTTGATAAGTGCTCCGATTTTGGAAGTGCGTTCGTCGCGGGCGGAAAGGTAGCGCTGCACCGCAACTTGGTCTGCGCCGAATGCCGAAAGACTTTCCAGGAAGTAGCCGATCAGTAATGCCCAGCTTCCGTATTGCAGCGTGAGAGACCATTCGAAGTCGATAATCAATCCTTCGTGATTCTCGGAATAAGTGCGGAAAATATCACCGACGGACGAGTCGCTCTGCGCGATAATGATAAACAGCGCGACAATAATCGTGATCGAAAAGACAAAGAACTGAATCACATCAGTCCACATCACGGCCCGCAACCCACCGAGCATGGTGTAGCCGATCGCGATGACTCCAAGCCCGAGAATTACGGTGTTCTGAGAAACATCCGCGACATTTGCCACAACGAGAGAGGCCGCGTAGGTAGCCGATGCCATCCATCCGATTCGAAGAAATATAAACAGCCCGCTGGCCATCGTCCTGACACTGACATGAAACCTCTTTTCCAGATACTCGTAGGCAGTCTCCAGATTGAGTCGTGAGAAAACCGGAATAAAGACCCAGACAAGAATCGGTGTCATGAGGCTGAATGCCACTAAGACCATTCCAATTCTCAGGCTGTTGCCAAAGGCGGCTGATGGGAAGAAGACGAAACTGTTCGAGGAGAACAAGGTCGCCATGACACTGAGGCCAACCGCGAGCCATCCCATCGAACCACCCGCGACGAAGAATTCCTTTCTGGATTGATTTCTTCCAAAGTAGAACCCGAGCGCCAGAATGAGCAGCAGGTAAATTGAAATGGCGGTGTAGTCGAGGAAATGCATTGCGGTAGGGATTCTATCCTTTTAAAACGGTTCCGAGAACTTCCATGGATTCTTTCTGCCTCTTCTCCACAAACTTCCGGGCGGTGTTAGCTTTTGCTTTTGCTGCTTCCTGATTTTTCGCCAGATCGAGCACTGCGGGAACAATGCCGGGAACTTCTTCTTCATTGTCCATGTTGAAGAGCCAATCACTGAGGCCAATGTCCTCCCACATATATCCTTTTGAGGTCTGCTCCGCCCATCGGCAAACAATCGCGGGGATTCCATGGCCAATGCACATGATGGGAGAATGCATTTCGTTCCCGAAAAGACCGGCACTTCGAACATAGACACTGATCGCTTCACCGGTTAGCCAGTAGTCGGGGCGCCAGACGACTTTCTTTTTGATCTCCTCAGGGAGTGGGTCGTAGAGAAGCTCTTTCCCCACCTGCATTTGGGTCCGATCTTCCGGGCAAAGCAGAATCTTCATGTCCGTCTGAGTGACCACTTCAATCACGGCCTGGCGAAGCTGTGCGTGATCGTGCTCTTTCATCTCTTCGTTCCTCGCATGTTTGACTTCGTCAAAAGCGACCTTCTTGATTGTCCAGTAAGGCGTGTATCGAAGTCGGGGAATACAGCAAAGGAATTTGCCTTCTTCAAGATCGTTTGATTTCAAAAACGCAGTGGCTTTGTCTTCGTCACGCAGATCGCAGCCAAAGGCTCCGTCGGGCCCAAATTCCATTACCGGGGCTTTGCATCCTTTTGACTTGGCAAGGGCCAGAGATTTTGAATCACGGAAAAAGACAAACTTCGCGGTGCTCAGAATATCGACGGATTCCGCCATTACCTCCGCAGGTGTCGTCGAGGTGGAGGATGACTTTTTCTCAGGCAGGGTGATCCCGTAAATGCCGTAAGGTTTGCCTGTTTCTTCCCTCCATCTCAGCACATCCTTTTGCGCGACCAGTGAGGCACCGGAGCCGTGAAGCAGAAAGTCGCATTCCTCAAACGCTTTCTTCAATTCATCAGATCCTTTGGTGGCGATTTTCAGTTTTGGAAAACGGGCTTTGAGCAATTCTTCCACTCCATTATCAATCCGGCTCGGCCAAAGAGTCACCTCGACATCGGGAAGATGCGTTTCCAGAATGCGCAAGACCCCGGGAGTGTGGGCAATGTCTCCTATATTGACGGTTTGCCAGGAAGATCGGAGAAGGATCTTTTTTGGCGAACCATCCTGCGCCGAAGACGCGGCCGTTCCAATGGCTGCAAAAATGGCCTGCGCCAAAAAGTGACGACGAGGCGTTTCTGAAACGCTGCTTGCGATCATGGAATGAATCACTTCTTCTTTTGCTTACTTCAGCTCCTTCAGGATTCTGTCCGAGACCGACTTGGCGAGGACTTTATTCCCTTCCGGTTTGAAGTGAACATTCTTTGGAAGCATCATCGTACTCATTCCTTCTTTAGAAATGGTGAACAGGTCGTGAGTCGGAATGTCGTTTGCCGCCATCACTTTCGCGGCGACTTCATTGTACTTCACCGAATCACCGACAACCCTTCCGCCTGCTCCGGCAGGGACGGGGGTCGTATTTCGCCAGATCAGTTTCGCGCCGGTTGCCTTAAGCTTTGCGACCAGAGCCGTGAGATTTTTTTCATACTCTGCTGGTGGCACCTGCTGGTGACTTCCTTCGGCTTTCGGGTCCGCGAGATTCTGGTTCTTTGGACCCATATATTTTAAATCGTGGAGTCCCCAGTTGAAATGAATGAGGTCCCATTTTTTCCCTTCGCCGCCGGTCTTCAGCCACGCATCGATTTTTGCGACGCCGGAAGTCGTTGGGCCGCAGTTTGTGAGAGGGCGATGAACATTCGCTTTGCCTTTGAGGTTCTCGCGTACTCCGACGGTGTAACCTATGGAAATGGAATCTCCGATGAGGAGAACCCGGGGAAGGCCTTCCACGTCTTCTACCTTTGCCATTGCCGGGTTCGGTTTCCTTTTGGCCTTGGCCGCTTTTTTCTGGGCGTGAAGGGGACCGCAGAGGATGAGCCCGAGAGATGCAGTGAATAGAAGAAACTTTGTCATGCCTTGAATGGAGCAGAAGAAGCCCGGTTTTGCGAATTCATTGAGTTCCGTATTTGTGGAGCAATTTCATGTCCAATGCTCAAGCATTGGCCCTGTCTTTCCAAAGACCGGATCAATCTCAGGAATGGGAACGGACCCAATATTCTCGATGAGGTTTTCGAGATTGGGTTCGCTCTCCTGATACAGATCATTGGCAGGTCCCGGTGGATAAGCTCCGACCACCCCGAAGTCCGGACTCGATTCAATTTTGCAATGGCCCACTCCCGCGGGAATTAAGACGGCCTCTCCGGCTGTGATGGATAGAACAGGACCACTTGCTCCTCCAAATTGAACCTGGGCGGAACCGGAAAAACATCCCAGCACTTCGTGGGCGTTGCTATGGAAATGATGATAGGAGAAAACTCCATTTACCCAGATTCCCTGCCATCCGTTCCGGCTGAAACAGGACTCGATGTCTGATGAATCAACTCCATCGGGAAACGCATCGGAATAAACCAGAAGAGGCAATTTTGGATTGTTCGGTACTCCGTCGGCTTCGCAGAGAAGCTGGGATTCGATGTTCGGCATTTCTGTGGTTTTACTTTTGAGCCTGACTGAACAGCCAGGTGTGCACGGCGGGGTCATTGAATACCTGCCCGACAATTCCGTGACCGCCACTTTCAAATTCAGTGAACTTAAAATCCTTGGACCGTTTCAGTTCTTCGGCAAGTGCCCGCGATCCGTCGACACTGACGACATTGTCATCAGTGGCGTGGAAAAGCCAAAGCGGTTTGCGTTTGAAAGCGGAAGCTGAACTCATGGAGCATCCCGCCACAGCAATGGCGGCCGCAAACATTTTCGGCTCCTGGCTTGCAAGGTAGGTGGTTCCGAATCCGCCCATGGAGTAGCCGAAGATATAAACGCGATTTTCGTCAACCGGAAGACCTTCGATTAGATCGGGCATTAACTTGAGCATTTTTTCTCCAGGCTCATCATCCCATCCGCCACCTGTCGCGCCGAAGGGCTGGTAGCAAAGTGGAGCCACAATGATGCAGGGGTTCTTTGCGTAATTGTCAGCGTCGGCAAAGGTTTTCATCCATCGACCGACCTGTTTCCCGTTTTCGTTGTTGCTGCTTTTTCCGTGGAGAGCGAGAAGGAGCGGGTATTTTTTGGAACCATCCAGTTCGGCCGCGCCGTAGATCATGTAAGGAAGGCCGTCAAATTCGGCAGCTACCCAGTCGCCCGTGATTTTGTCGGCGAATGGACCTTCCAGTGGTTTGGGTACGGCAGGTTTAGCCATCTGTTCTTTCACCCAGACCTGATCAGCATCGGAAAAACGATTCAAGGGGACGGTGAAAGTCTGGCCGTCTGCCTTTCGCTTCAGGGTGACATTTCCTCCCTCCGAAGAAACGTAGTCAGCATCCAGTGTCTTTCCAGCGGAAGAAGTCCACTCTCTGGCCTGTATGCTTGTCAGGATGAAGGCCGTTGCGAAGAGCGTTGTCAGACGAATGAATTCAACCTTTTTCATACTCTGAAAATGCACCAAAAGTTGCCAGTTGGCGATCTCAAAAATCACGAGTAGTTGGAGCCGTTTGCAACTATGGGGTTCTCCGGAAGACTGATTGTGGAGCCTCAACTCGAAGCCCTTCGCTTTCGGCCAGTCGGATCAAATCAGGGAGATCGTAGTGACGCATTGCTCCATGAACAATGTTAGCGGCCTGGGTCCATGATTCGCCGGGCTTCATAAAATCCGCCCAAGTTTGAAAGTCCCCGGCCACACTTACTTTGGTGAACGCATCCGGGCTAAGGGCGGCTGCATGAAGAGCGGGGACGGCGGTTTCTCCAAGTGCTAACAGATGGATCTTTGTAACTTCGGATTTCTTCGATAGAAAAGCGGCACTTCCGAGAATGTCCTCACAACGCATTCCGGTGATCGAGCGACCATTGAGATAGGCGATGAAAAATGCCTGGAGATTGGGACCGAAAAGACCTTTGGCCCAATTGCGTTTTGGATCCTGATTTTCAGTTTCCCCAAGTCCTCGAAGATCGACGGCCAGGACTGTATGACCCTTTTGAACAAGCTTCTCGATAGCTCCCCCGGGTGCAGCGTCGACTTTCATGCCTTCACCGTGGAGATAGAGAGTCGCCTTTCCTGCTGGCTTGTCGGGAATGAAAAGGAGCCCCGGTACTCGCACTCCGTTTACCGGGCGCAGAATGGTTTTTGTGATCTTGTAGCCATCGCGAACAATTTCGCCGACCGTTTCGGATTCGAAGGCAAAGGGGGATTCCGCGCCGATGGTTTCCTTAATTTTTTCCTTCTTCTGTTTCGAATCAAGTTCACTCCATTTTCGGGAACGTTCTTCAAGGAGCTCGCCTTCCCGTGATCGGAGGATTTGAAAGACTGAATTCTCATTTTCCATTAAAAGGGCCTGACCCTTCGGTGTGCAATAAAGTTCCCTGGGTGTCCAGTCCCCCTTATTAAGTTCGTAGCTTTTCTCGTCTGTGAGAGGATCCGGCCGTTCTGCCAGTTCCCGGATTTCCTTGTCCTCATCCAGCAACCAACGATGCATGAACCGGGCAGCGGCCTCTCGTTGTTGAATGTGGTAACCATGCGGTGCGTCGGCAGCGACCATCTCCACCCGTTCCGGATAACCAAGCCGGGTGTAGAATTCTTTCGACTGACGAAAGAGATCCCAGGTTCCGTCGATGTTGAAAGTCGCATCACGAGTGGCCGCGAGAATCAAAGTCGGTTTCGGAGCTCGCATCAGAACGTAGTCGGGCTCATCGAGGCCGAAGGCGATTTGTCCGAAAATGTTTTGCTCGGCATCCTGAATTCCTTTTGTTTCGAGAAGTTTTTCAAAAGTCGTCAAAAAGCACCCGGGCGCGGCGGCAATGATTCGATCATCCACCGCCATGAGATAGGAAGTCAGAGTGCCGCCTCCGGAATTTCCCGTGCATCCGATTTTATCCGCAATGATATCGTCACGACTCTGGAGGTAATCGATGCAACGCATTCCATCCTCGATCCGAAGCCGGGCAGTATTGGATCCTAACAAAATGCTACTGAGGCCGATGGCGGTGTGCTCGACGGTGCAGAGATACTGAACAGAAGGGTGGGGGACCGCCAATTTCCGACTGCCAAGGCCACTGAAATATTGCTGCTTCTGAGTCCGGTCGATCAATTGATATCGCTCCCCCTGCCCGATCGGGTCGTAGCAGAGCGCGGCCATTCCGTTCTTCGCCATGAGGATTGCAGCCCGCTGATATTGTCCCGAAGCTTTTCCCGTGTGGCTGTGACCGCAGGGAATCAAAACAGCGGGGAAGGGGCCTTCACCCGGTGGAAGGTAAAGATTGGCAGTGATATGAAACTGCGGATCGCTCGCTATCAGGATTTTCTCGATGCGATAGCCGTCTCCCTGGAGTGCGCCGGTGGTCTCTCCGCTGATAGGCCGCGGTTTTCTGAGCCCGCCGATCTGGTCGATAAAAAATTCCCGTCGGACATCCTGCCATTCTCGGCAGTCTTCCTGACTTTTGACTTTGGCCAATGCTTCTTTTCGTTCTTGAAGATGTCGGTAGGATTCTTTGAGGAGCTGTGTTTCGAGTTCCCGGGATGGAGAAACGCCGTCATCAGTTTCTTTTAACACCGTCAATTCTTCCGCCTGGATGGGAAGAATAAAGAGAACCAATAGGAGGCGCAGGATTCGGCACATGATGAATTCTCGCCAATTCGGCGGACCAATCAACTGGCTGATGTCTGGAGCGCCGGTAACACTTTATTCACGGCGGTGTGGTAGGCCATCATCACGAGAAGAATAAAACCGATTCCCGCGACGAGATTGATGGCGAGGCCGTTGCGATGCTC
Organism: uncultured Verrucomicrobiales bacterium; assembly: GCA_913058215.1. GTDB lineage: Bacteria > Verrucomicrobiota > Verrucomicrobiia > Verrucomicrobiales > DEV007 > Arctic95D-9. Next base: position 1,663 of record CAJXQE010000137.1, on the reverse strand, counting down.
TCCCATGATTTTTTTATGATTGGTCAGCCAAAGGAGTGTGCCCGCCATCAGTGGCGCGGCGATCACTGTAATTGCCTGGGCAGCGACGATCGCGCCAACAGGTTTGACTCCTGACTTGATCACATAAAGCGCTACGAACATTCCCACTAACAATACCGCTGCAGTGAGAATTCTCGGTCCTTTTTCATTGGGGGTGCTGCCGAGATTCAATCCATCCGAGAGAATGAACCCACCGATCATCGAGTTCACGAGAAAAGAGGAGAATGCTGCCGAGAAAAGACCAAGACAAAAAATGATTCGGCCCTTTTCCCCGAAAAGAGGAGCCAGAGAGTTGGCGACATCTGAGACGCTGGTCAGTTCCTTTCCTCGCAAAACGGCTGCGGCTGTGCTCATCAGCATCAAGGTGATCAAAGCCATGAGAATCGCCGAAACTCTGGCGTCGATCATTCCGGTTTTAAGATCCTTGAGTTGCCAGCCTTTGAATCGCACGAGGTAGGATTGGTAGTAAGCGGCGGAGATCACGAAAGTAGTCCCGACCAATCCAAGAAGCGGAAGGCCGATATCCGTCAATCCTGATGGAATAAGACCTGAAGCCATTTCGCCGAGGTCAGGTTTGGCGAAGAACAGATTGATCGCGAAAGAGATCAGCATCAGCGCCACAAAACAGGTCATCAGTTTTTCGATCACTGTGTAGAGATTTCGGAATCCGAAGACGAATGCCAGGGTGATCGCGTTGAAAATGATGACCCAGTAGTCAAAGTCGGCGTAGGCGGACAGGGCCGAGTGGACTCCGAGATTGTTTCCAAACTGAAAGGCGGCTGAGATAAAAAAGACTCCCAGTCCGATGAGAACCGCGAGCCACTTTCCGGCATGTTTTCGAACGAGGTCGCCGGTCGAAGTCTGGGAGACCACCGCCAGTTTTGACGCGAGGGCGGTGTAGACCATCATGAAGGCCACCGCGAGAACCACGACCCATATTTTGGAATAACCGTCGACTGATCCAACTTTGGAGCTGGTCAAAATACTTCCCGGGCCGATCACGACACAGGCAGTGACAAGTCCCGGTCCGATGGATTTCCACCAGGGACGTTTTGAGTTGGAAGGCGCTGGGTTGTCGGACATGAAAAAATAAGGGTGAAATCAAAGGATGGGTTGAAAAGCCGTCCCAATCTTTGTGGATTTCGAAAACAGCGTCAACTCTTCAGCAATACGGGAAAATTGTGGGTATTGGGATTCATTCTCTTCGCTTTTTCTTGCATCCGCCGAAAGTCGCGGCAAATTCACCCCGTGAACGACCACACCGCGAAAGCGGAGTCACAAAATTCATCAATTCCGGAGGGGTGGCAGAGTGGTCGAATGCAGCAGTCTTGAAAACTGCCGTGCCGCAAGGTACCGTGGGTTCGAATCCCACCCCCTCCGCCATTAAAAAACCTCAGCCCCGCAGCGCAGCGAAGGGGCTGAGGTTTTTTAATATCGGGACCGGATTTGAACGCAGTTCGACTCGGAGCGCAGCGAAGAGATCTGCCAAAGCGAAGCGACGCGGATAATCCCACCCGTATTGTATGAACGTCGTCGCCTGATTTGAGTCCTGACAATCGGCATCGCCGTTGTAGGGCTGTCTCTTATACACATCTCCGAGCCCACGAGACCGAGGCTGATCTCG
>CAJXQE010000136.1 GCA_913058215.1 uncultured Verrucomicrobiales bacterium | reverse complement strand
AGGATTAGGGGTCATCCGAGGATTAGGGGTCATCCGAGGATTAGGGGTCATCCGAGGATTAGGGGTCATCCGACATTTTTCAATTTTTTCCAGGTTCTCACTTCCTTTGAAAGTTCTCTCTCAGGAATTGCTTCGAAAAGCCTCACTGTATTGCTCGCATTCGCACGCGAACTCAAGCGCAACCGTTCCGCCAACCATTGATGCCCTACACTTGATTCCTTCCAGATCCGCCATGCTACCGAAGATCGCCGCTTGTCTCCGTATACCTTCTTCATCAACTCCTTCTCTTCGAGCTTGTAGTGCCTGCAGGCAGCTTGAATTATTTTCTCCGCTTTTGTCTCTCCGTGATCTTTCAGCAAAGAACTGGACTGAATATCCCGATCATCCGAATCATCAAATTTCTCCCCGAACTTTTCCAATACCTTTTCCTTGAACGTCTCGGATCCCCAATACCAACCTCTTCGCAGCGTGCTCTGGAGGTTCGACTCATTCACTTCACTTACACCAAGCGCTTCACGATTCTCCACAGCAGCCCATTCATTCAGCCTTTGCAGGAATTTCCTCCTTCCGCTCACGGTGTCTTTATCGCCAAACAAATCAAAGCCTTCCGAGGCAACCATCCAGGGCGGTCTGGATTTCGGTGCCCGAATGTAAGCATGCGTCAAACTGCTCCATGGATAATCTTCCAAACGTTTCTCACCGCCATCGACCATCCCTGCCCGGGCCGGATTCAAATGAATGTAGTCAATCAGGGACGTAAGGTAGCGACTCCAGCCGCGACCTCCCCCTGAGGATTCATCTTCCACCAGGATCGCTTTGTAACGCCCTCCGAACAAGTGCCCCCAAAGCTGGTGCCGCACATTGATTCTTCGGGTAAAAGAGTTCTGAAACCATTTCATGCCGTCCACGAGATTCGCCTCCGGCGTTCGAACTGCCAAATGATAGTGGTTGTCCATCAGGACCCAGGCGAAAACCTCCCAGCGGAACTTCACACAAAGCTGCCCGAGAGTTCGGACAAACATTTCCCTGTCAACATCGTCAAAGACTATTGGCTCACGCCGATCTCCTCTCGCCAGGATATGATAGACTGCGTTTTCATATTCAATCCGGGGAGCACGTGGCATGGGGGAAGGTTGCCTTTCCACATTGAGATGTCAATACTTGAAATATGTCGGATGACCCCTAATTCTAATTTGTCGGATGACCCCTAATTCTAATTCTATGACCCCTAATTCTACCCTTTTGAAATGTCAGCGTAACGTGACAAAATGTAAGGCTTTATTGACACGCCCCGATATGTCGAGTAAACTTTACATTGTGTCAGGGATACCTGACGAACAAAAAGCCAAATGATGACCAAGATGAAAGTAGAAATAAGAAAAACGACGGATCGAGATGTAACATTCCTGAAGAAAATAGGCATATTGATGGCCGTCTTTTTAGCGCTTCTTGCTGTGCAGACCTTTGCGCTCGAACTCTTCGACCTCGGGTACTCGGGCAAAATCTTTGCGACCCTGGCGCCGACATTCCCCGTGTTTTGCATGCTTGTTGTGGCGGTCAAAAACTTTCGAGAAATGGATGAATTCATGCAGCGCGTTCAAGGTGAATCGCTGTTGTGGACAATCAGTGTCATTTCTTTCCTCTCTTTTGGCTATGGCATGCTGGAAATGGTCTTGGGGATCGTGCCGCCGATCGGTGTGATTTGGATATTGCCGACCGTCTGTCTGGGATCAGGTCTCATGAATCTCATTTTAATGAAACACTATCATGCAGAATAAATTACGTGTCCTTCGGGCGGAAAAAAAATGGTCCCAGGCAGAGCTTGCAGACCGTTTGGGTGTCTCACGGCAAGCTGTCAACGCGGTCGAAACAGGCAAACATGACCCCTCTCTCATGCTCGCCTTCTCTATTGCTGATGTCTTTGAGCAAACGATTGAGGATATTTTTGCACCCCCTCAAACCCGGCAGGACCGACGGCCCGATAAGAACTCCTTGAAAAAGGAAATTCCTGTTAGGTAATGGTATAGTTCTTTCAATGTCACTTCCACAAAATCACCACAATCATCGTTGCCGAATCGTCCTGACAGGCGGTCCGGGTGGAGGAAAAACAACGGCGGTGGACATGTTTCGCCGCGAGATTGGAGAGCGCGTCGTGATTGTTCCCGAGGCGGCAACGATGATGTTTATGGGCGGGTTTCCCCGCTACGAAGAAGAATACGCAGTGCACGCCGCTCAACGGGCGATCTATCATGTGCAGCAGAATCTGGAGGATGTACAGGCAGCTGAGTATCCGGGCCGAATTCTGTTGTGTGATCGAGGTACGATCGATGGATCCGCCTATTGGCCGGGGCCGTCGGCAGGTTTTTTCGATGCAATGGATACCACCCTCGAGCGGGAGTTGGCGCGCTACGATGGAGTCATTTTCTTCGAGAGTGCGGCCGTGGGAGGTATGTCGATTGAAGGAGGAAATCCCGCTCGCCTTGAATCGATTGGCAAAGCGGCGGAACTCGATGCGGAGTTGCGGGCGGTCTGGTCGCAGCATCCGAATTTCCGGCTCGTCCCCCACCAGGAATCTTTCCTCGAGAAAATCACGACCGGCTTCGCGATGCTGGAGGAGATGGTAGGGGAGCTGTTCCGGGCATCGGAAGGTTGATTACCGGCCACAGGCTTACACTAGGTTTCCCGAAAACTCTCATCTGCCCCCCTCAAACCCGCCGGTCCGAAGGGCTTCATTTCTTTCCTTGTAAAAGCAAATTCCAATCAATAGTGTACACTTCGCCCGCCAGACGCTTCTGCTTGGCAACGAAGCGCAGCAGCCCTTCGAAGGTCATTTTCTGGACGGGCTGAGGCGTAGCGCCGTCGACTTGCCGGCCGACATAATTCAACCCCGCCTGACAACCCCATGCCATCTATCAGTCAGTCAGTCAGTCAGTTGATCCCTCAGCTCTTGAAACTCATTCAGAGAAGAGCCTACGGCTTCAAGAGTTTTGAAAACTACCGCTTGCGAGTCATCGCCGAATGCGGTTAAAAATAGAACTGTCCCCAATCTTTGGTGGAGACCCAAAAATAGAACTGTCCCCAATCTTTGGTGGAGACCCGGAGACCCCCGGAGACCCCTCAGGGTTATGCCACTGGAAAAGTGGCGGAGTGGACGGGACTCGAACCCGCGACCTCCGGCGTGACAGGCCGGCGCTCTAACCAACTGAGCTACCACTCCACAGTGAGGGAAATTGCGAACAAATCCCCTTCTGATCGGGAGCGGACCCTATCCGCACATTTAGAAACGTGCAACAAAAAATATTCAGGAAATCCGTTGCTTCGAGCACTTTTTTGAGTAAGGGTTTGCGCCCACCCGATTAGAGGGTGAAATAGACAATTTTTAAGAGGTTTCCACCATGAATGTGATTGATAAAATCGAACGCGAGCAAATGAAAGAAGACGTCCCGGATTTCGGTCCTGGAGATACCGTCGACGTCCATTCCCGCGTTCTTGAAGGCGGCAAAGAGCGTATCCAGATTTTTAAAGGAATCGTAATTGGTCGTCGTGGATCCGGTGTAAACCAGGCCTTCACTGTCCGTAAGATTTCCAATGGAGAAGGTGTTGAACGCGCTTTTCAACTTCACTCTCCTAAAGTAGCCAAAGTCGAAGTCAAGAAGCACGGCAAAGTTCGCCGCGCCAAGCTCAACTACCTTCGCGATCGCCTCGGTAAGTCTGCTACGACGGTGAAAGCGAGAGTGAAGAAGTAAGAAAGAGCTGATTTTCAGCATCTTTTATCACGAAATTTATCGGAGAGGCGGGATTCAATTCCCGCCTTTTTTCGGGCCCGGCCGAAATCGTTCACTATTTCAGGAGCCGATCAGGAGTCCGAGAAGACAGGATCTTTAACCGTTGCCATGAGGATCTGGGCAATAGCACGTTTCTCTGCTGCGCTTAGATAGCTGAATTCTCCGCCACTGGAACGCAGCGCATCTTTCAGCTGCTTGTAACATTCACTGCGAAACCAATCCGGCAGCCCGCGAAAGACGGGGCTGTAGATCATGTAGCTGCAGCGATGCTTGAAGAGGTGATCGGATAAATCGAAATCTCTCAGCGATCGACCGTTCCCGTCGACCTTTGCAATTTTCAGAAAATCAGTTTTTAATTCTTCATCTCCGGTCACTTTCCCCCGCGGCAGCTTTGCTTCGTCGGCAAACAGCATGTAGCGAACCAGCCTCGTCGCATGCTCCTTCAATTCCGTGCGATGTTCTGGCTTGAGTTTATTCCCCCCGGTTTTCCAATGGGTTCGTGCACGGTAGGCTGCCTCAATCGTTCGATTCACAAAACCCGCCTGATGCTCAAGAAGCAGGTGTGCGAGAATATCACTTCCCTTGACCGGATACTTATCGATGGAAAAATTCTGCCCCACTTTGTTGTCGATGGTGGTGATGTCTCCCTGAAAAAGATTCCCTATCTTGTCTCCCCAATGCTTTCCGACTCCGTCATCGCCCGTGACATGCCATCCGCCGAAGCGCTCGCTCAGCTCAACATGATGACCGATTTCGTTTCGCCGAAAGGTATCGATACTTCCACCTCGCTGCCCCGGAAGAACGCTTTTCACGACCACTCCCGGAACATTCCCGAGACTTGGCTTGGCATGGCAATTCATACATCGGTCTGAACGCTCAACTCTCGGAGGCTGGGTCACGTCCGGGATATCGAAGATGTAAAAAATGCCTCCCAGTTCCGGGTCCATCGAAATCACTTCGATTCGCCCACCGGGAATGTATCCCAGGTAAATGTCGTCATTGTAATAAACGGCTCTCGGATTTCGCGGCGAAATCAAACTGAGCTGCAAACTGGTCGTAGAGAAAACCAAGGTCTGGGTGTGAGGCGAAATGCCAAGTTCCGAGAGAAGACTTCTCAGGTAATCGATTTCCGAACGGTGATCGAGGACCACATCGCCGTCTTCGAGTCTCTTTAGAAAAGCAGTGAACGGATCATTGAGAGGCTTTTCCCAATAAAGGTGTTCCGGCGCGTCGAGATCGGCATAAGCGATTTTGCTTTCGCCTTCGGCCTCCTGGGAAAACACAGTCGCGCCAGGAATTCCAATCAGAAATCCAGCCCCGAGGATGGCTTGCACTAAAAGAAGACGACTCATTATCCGCTGAAGGTTACGCCCCTGACGGGGCATGTGCAATGGCGTTTCCCCGCGTTATTCAGTCTGTATCATCCCGACGCAGTGCAGGAACATTGCCCAGCCAGGTGCAGGCGATCACTCCGAGAAATGCGGGAAGCGCCAATTCAATGGTACGATCACTGATCCCGGGAGCCGAAGCTACCGTGTATTCGCGAACTGCCGTCCAAATGGCTGTTACATAGACCAGCGCCGTTATTAAACCAAAGACCAGTCGCCCTTTTCTCGATCCGTTGTCAAAAGTCAGCGATGCCGGAACTGTGGATAAAATTAAGCCCGCTCCGAAACAAATGGCCGCATAACTTTCCCAGATTCCACCGATCACGGCCACAAATATCCCGAGCAAGAGTCCACCGCCTACGGCAATACCCTGCAGTGCTTCACCTCTTTTTAATGCAAGGCGAGCATTCTGATCCAGAAAAACGAGAAAATTTCCAATCCCTGAAGCAAGCCAGATCCACATCACAAATCCCAACCAGACAACTCCGATTCCAATTGAAATCAAAGGATTGATCTTTGCCGTCATCCTCTTGGCAAACTGCACAGCTACCAGCAGTCCGATAATGATCATCCACTGCTTCCCTCCAGTGAATCGCTGCATAAAGAAGCAGTAACGAAGATAGGACCGGTAAAACCACGACCTCGCCTTGAAGGATTCGAGGAGTCCTTCCCGGGCCGGCTCGCTTTCCGAGTCGAGTCGAAGCGCTTCGCGAAAATGAGTTTCTGCAGTCTTGCAATCGTGGCGCTGCAAAGCGGCCCAACCGGCGTTGACGTGAGCGAGGCTGTTTTCAGGATCGTCGGAGAGCTGGGATTCTACGGCCGCCTTACTCAACTCGGTCTTCCCCTGAACCCTCAGCACATGAGTCAAAAGGTTCGCAGCCATGCCATCGTCCGCATTCACTGCCAGTGCCTTCCGACACCAGTCCTCAGAATCTGACCAGCGCTGCATTTCGGCATAAACGGAGGCTTTTGCGGTCAGTGCAAAGCTGTCTTCAGGATTCAATACGATGGATCGATCTGCCGATGCCATCGCTTCTTTGGGGCGATGAAGATCTGAAAGAATCAGGGCGCGAAGAGCGTGGTAAAAGGCTTCATCTGAACGGATTCGGATCGCTTCGTCAATTGCTTTCAGAGCGTCTTTCTTCCGCTTTTCCTGATTGAGATGACAAAGTGCCAGCCGGCTGTAGATATAGTCATTCTCAGGCTCTCGAGCGAGCACGCCATAGAAACAGGCTTCAGCCTCATCGAGTCGTCCCTGCTCCTGAAGCAGTAATCCGTGTGCAACTTCGCTCATTAGGACCTCTATTTTTTGATGCCCAGATAGTCCAGGACATCATCATAAAAACCGCTCTGATTTGCATAGAGCGCATAATTCTTGGCACTCTCGAACCACTTCCGGGTGCTCGGTTTGACCTGCTTCGCGCTCTTTGCGAGTTGCTTCTGAGTCACCGGAACAATCTTTCCGGATTTCATTGCTTCTGCGAGAGACGCTTCAATCGCCTGATCAAACATCGCCTTGATGTCCGCTCCCGAGAAATCTTTGACCCGCTTGGAAAGTCCAGCCGGATCCATCCCTGTAACCGGTTTACCATCCGCCATGATCTTGATGATCTCAGCTCTCGCCGGCTCGTCCGGTGGCGGCACAAAGATAAGACGGTCAAATCGACCGGGGCGAAGAAATGCTGAATCCAGGTGCCAGGGAGCATTGGTCGCACCCAGCACCAGCACCCCGTCATTTTTTGCAGACTCGCTGTCGAGTTCGGCGAGGAACTGATTGATCAAAGTCCGCCCTGCTGAAGTCCTCATGTCTTTCCGGTCGGCGGCCAGGGCATCGACTTCGTCAAAGAACAGAACCGACGGGGCATTTCTACGGGCCAGCTCAAAAATTTCGTGGAGCTTCTGCTCCGATTTTCCGATCCACATATCAAGGATCTGATGTAGGCCCACACTGAGGAATTTTGCATTGATCTCGCCGGCGGTGGCTCGACTGATGAGTGTTTTCCCACAACCCGGAGGGCCATAGAGCAACACACCGCCACCTGCTTTTTTACCGTAGGCTTCGAAGAGATCCTTGTTCTCCATCGGATAGAGAATCTTCATCCGGATATCCTCCTTCACCCCTTCCATCCCGCCGACGCGGGTAAAATTGACATCGGTCTTCTGCTCAAACTCCAATTCCAGTTCAGAATCGTCCTCTCCGCCTCCAAAGAATCCGCCGGATTCATCATCGTCTTCACCATCCCCGTCGTAATCGGCATCGAAAAAAGCACCTGCCTGAAAATCTGCATTCGCCTGCGGAATCGGACCAGTGGATCCTTTTGCGGAATCACCACGAACGCCACCGGCATCGCGAACCCGCTTCAACAATTCATGGTCAGAAAGATTCGGATCGATTTCGATCGCCTTATTGTAACACTCACGCGCGGCGTCCGCATTTCCCTCGCCCAGGATCAGCTTGCACCGAAGCAACCAGGCGGGAGCATGATTGGGGGATTCTGAACAAAGTTGCTCCAGACGAAGAATCGCCTCGGAAGACCGACCATCCAGCTCCAGCAATTGAGCGATTTGAGTTTTCGCAAGAGGGTTCGAGGGTTCCACTTGAAGAGCTCTATCGTATGTCTCGCGAGCCTCTGCCAGACTGAACTGTTCCATGTAGGCGTCACCGAGCATTAAAAGAATGGGAACATTGTCCGGAGAAACGGAAAGTGCCTGTTGGAGAGCGGTGATATCGGCCATTTTGCGAGGAATCGATTATTGGAGGTGATCCGGGAAAAGATACAGAATCATTGCCGTTCGCCAAAGGTTTTTCGTCGATTAAAGAGTGTTCGCTGTTTGATCCAACCGGGTTGAACGCGAAAAGCCCTCTCCAGGAAGCGTAGGAATTGCCATCGCATGAAAGCGTGGAAGCCTCGAAGGATTGGAATTTGAAAATTGGGATTTAGATATTCCATCTCCACCGGTTCTGGCTTGGATCGTTCTTTTCAAACCTGAGAAACACTGCCGGACTCCTCGCGAAACTCATTGTCAGACCTGCTAAGATCGGTTATACATGCGGGCTGAGCTCCTGTTGAAAACTACATTTCCAGCAGGTCGGCACATTCCTCCTTCCAATACACGCGATACACGAAATGCGTTCCAGCAGACAGATTAGAGGACTGATCATCCTCGTTCTGGCCCTGTCCTTCGGCAGCGGCGGTGCATCGACGAACCTAAATGCCGCAGAAGATCCCCCTTTGGAGATCAAGTTTGGAAAGGACAAGGCCTCTCTGTCCGGCGTGATTGACTCAGAGGAAACCGGGGAAAGTCTGGCACGAACCATTCTTTCCGCCCGTCCCGATCTATCCATAGCCAACGGGGGTATCATCATTCGACCCGGTGTACAACTTCCCCCGCTGGATGAATTGAAAAGCTTCGTATCCGAACTGGGAATCGCAACCCACGAAGGCGGAATCAAAATATCTGACGACGAATTCCGAATTACCGGACTGACCGACTCCGTTGTCACCGTTACCGCCCTGATGATCCGACTGGAGCCAATCAAAGGTGATCGGCAACTCATCAATCACATTTGCATTGTTCCATCGGATGACTTGCCTGACCTCGGCGTTTCTCTTTCGGGCGGTCAAACTGTCGGCCCCCTCATCAATTTTGATAAAATCACCAGCAGACAAGACTCCTTCGAGTCCCCCGGAATTCTGTTGGGGAAAATTTCAGCGCTCGTCGATTTCGCCAGCGACTTTGATCGTCTCGAAGGGAAAAAGCCGAGAGCAAAACTGATTACCGGCGCAACAATCCCCCCTGCAACGGCAACAGGAACACAGGCAGCTACCGTGGGAACACTCCTTACAGAAACCCCAACGACACCTGCTGAACCGGGAGTCATTCTCGCCAGACCACTCACTTCTGCCGATCTGACCCCTCCCCCTATAGAATTGGATCCAATTCGTTTTTCCCGGAATACCGTTCTCCTTCAAGCCAATCAAACAGCTCTACTGGACCAGTGGATGGAAGTCCTCGCCAATGAGGAATTCGCAGGCCAGCCAATTACGATCAGGGCAATGAAGCCGGCAGCCGGATCCGGGGCATTTAATGAGTGGCTCTGCGAACGACGAGCGGGAGAAGTCAAAAAATTGCTGGGAGAACGCGGAGTGGGTGAAAACCTTTGTTCCGTAGAAATCCACTCTACCGAATCCAACGTGGATGCCGGTGAAGTTGCGCTGCTCGTTGAGCGAAAACCCGTCGAGATCCCGGTGATGGAAGAAGAAGTGGCGACTGATCCAGCGACAGCCCCATCTGAGAAACTCGAAGTTTCCAATACGATCGCGCCTTCAGTGGAAGCATCCTCGCTACCAGCTGCCGGCACGGAAAATTGAGCGAAAGTTGTTCCGCCCCTGTTCACGTCTATTGCCGTGTCTCTTTGGAATTCTATCCTTAGAGCATGGAAAAACCGGATTCATCATCATCGAGACGTCGCTTTTTGGGAACCACACTGGCGGCAGCTACCGCCGCAACGGCCACAGGACCCAACCTCCTTTTGGGACAAGCCAAAGGTGCCAACTCGAGATTGAGAGTCGGCGTAATGGGACTCGGCCGGGGTAAAGGCCATATCAAAGGATATCTGGACGTTCCCAACACTGAAGTCGCCTACATCTGCGATGTCGACAAAAACCGCCTTGCTTCCGGAGACAACACCATGAAGGGCAAACAGGAAAAAGCTCCGGAGAAGGTGACTGATTTCCGCCGGATCCTCGATGATCCTGACATTGATGCCATCTCAATTGCCACGCCGAATTTTTGGCATGCACCGGCGACCATTATGGCCTGTCAGGCAGGGAAGCACGTATACGTCGAAAAGCCAGGGAGCTACAATGCCTACGAATCCTTCAGGATGGTCGATGTTGCCAAAGAAACCGGCCGTCATGTGCAAATGGGAACGCAACGTCGCTCCTATCCGGGCCTCGTTGAGGCGGCCCAAAAAATGCGTGAGGGAATCATTGGAAAACCTCTTTCAGCGAGATGTGTCTATACCAGTGCCCGGCAATCGATTGGCAAAGGGAAAGTCGGCAGCCCCCCACCGGAGCTGGACTGGACGATGTGGCAGGGACCCGTTCCTGAAGGTCCCTTTAAGGACAATCTGGTTCACTACAACTGGCACTGGCATTGGAAATACGGTGGCGGTGAGCTTGCCAACAACGGCGTCCATTCCCTCGACACGGCGCGAATGGCGCTGGATATCGCCTATCCTAAACGAGTCACCTGCAATGGAGGCCGCTATCATTTTGATGACGACCAGGAAACTCCTGACACGGCTACAGCAACCTTTGAATACGGTGACTTCTTTTTGACCTGGGAAGGGCACTCTTGTCATCGCCGCAAGCCGGAGAAAGTTCCATTTGTTCGTATTTACGGTGAAGGCGGCGTGATGGACTTAACCAATTCGGCCTATGTCGCCTATGATCTGGACGGAAAGGAAATTGCGATTAACAAAGAAGGACCGAGCGACATTCCTCATTTCACCAACTTCGCCGACGCGATTCGCGAGGACAAAGCGCTGAATCAACCCATTGGCGACGGGCAGATCAGCACCATGCTCTGCCACTACGGCAACATGTCCTATCGTTCGGGAGGAGCAATCGACGTTGACCAGAAAACCGGAAAACTGATCGACAGCCCGGAAGCGGAAAAATTCTGGACGCGTGAGAGCTACCGGGAAGGCTGGGGCGTCTGAGCCACCTTCCTTTTCTGAAACTGAGCCTTACAGCCCGGACTGCTGGATTTTCTCCTGCAGTTCGCGCTGAAATGCCATCATCTGTTCGGGTGATGGGTTGAAAGATTCGTCTTTCGGGTCCATTCCCAGCTGACCGGCTTGATCCAGCCACCAGGCTGAAGAATGTCCGCCGGCGAAAGCCACGGTGCCACTGATGATCGCTTCGGGGCGCACCAGTTTATCGACGGTTACACTGACTTCGTCTCCGCTCAGCTCTGAAGATTCGCCGTTCTCGCCAGGCTCAGCAGCCTCCTCTTCCTCGACTTCAGGCTCGGGTTCCGGCACCGGATCCTTCTTCAATTCCACCCCGAGATCCTCGAGTAGGAACCGGGTTTCCAGATAGGTCACCTTGGCATCGAACTCCGATCCAAGCTTGCTTTGAATCTCCGACAATCCATCCCCTTCGTCAGCCCAGGATTGGATGGTGGCGATTTGTTCTGAAGACAGCGATTTAGCAAGACTCATAGGCTGGCAACATTGTCACCGATATTTCGAAGGTCCAGCATCAATATCTCTGATAAGAGCGTATACTAAGGGAATACTTTATTTTAGCGGCATGACAACAAATTGGGAACAGCAATATCTAGAGGACGATACGCCATGGGATAAGGGCTCTGCGGCCCCTCCTCTAATCGAGTGGATGGACAGAAATCCGGATCTGATTTCAGGCCGGATTCTCGTCCCCGGCTGCGGGCTCGGACACGATGTGAGGGCCCTCGCGACCCTGAAACAGAACGTCGAGCCGATAGGTGTCGACATTTCACTGACCGCACTCGAAAAGGCAAGATCCATTCAACACGTCGGAATTGAATCTTATCTTGTCGCAGATTTATTCACGATGGAAAACGCCCACACCGAAGCCTACGACTGGGTTTGGGAGCATACCTGCTTTTGTGCAATCGATCCCTCGATGAGGGATAAGTATGTCGAGGCGGTTCACAAGATCCTGAAACCTGACGGGCATTTCCTGGGAGTCTTTTACCTGGATCCTTATGATGACGAGCACCCACCCGGATCGGGCCCTCCTCACGGATCTTCAATCCGGGAGCTGGAAACCCGCTTCGTCGAATCTGGTAAATTCGAGATCTTAGAATGCTACGTTCCCGATAAAAGTTATCCCGGACGCGAAGGCCTTGAGCAGATCATACGCTTCGCCAAAAAGTGAGCCTCCAGCAGGCGGCAGATCATTCAACCATCGTGAAGGACGTACCCGGCCCGGCTTCGACCTGCTCAAGAGTTGCCTTCTGAGAAAACTCGACCACGCAGTTTTCAGCAGGATGAATGAAGCCTTTGAAATACCCGCCTTCTTTCACCTTGTAACGGTTACCATTCCCCGAATGGGCTTCAAGACGTCCTCCCGGTTCGACGATATAAGTGCAGTTTGTTCCACCTGCTCCGATGACTTCGCTTCCGGCCGGAATTACATAAGTATTCCCTATTTCATCGGGGAAATGCATCAGCCCGACCACCTGAACTGTTTCGCCGGTGTCGGTCTCAACGGTTTCGCACTGGCACAAAAGAAACAGCGCTGAAACACACGCGATTGGAAATATTCTTTTGGGAGTGATCAAAATGGTGGAATGGGTTTTGATTGCTCAACAACATTCTTGAGCTTATCGGTCACTTCAAGTCTCAAATTTACTTCCTATGAAAGCTCTCACACTCACCGCCTACAATGAGTTTACCTTCGGCGACGCTCCAGATCCGGAAATTGCTGAAAATGAAGTTCTTATCGCGGTAAAGGCCTGCGGCGTCTGCGGTTCAGATATCCACGGAATGGACGGAAGCTCCGGTAGACGTCAGCCTCCGATTATCATGGGGCACGAAGCTTCCGGAGAAATTTCCAGCATTGGCAGTTCGGTTACCAAATGGAAAGTCGGCGACCGGGTAACCTTTGATTCCACCGTTTACTGCGGAAAATGCGAATCCTGCAAAAGCGGGCAAATCAATCTCTGCGCGGAGCGAAACGTCCTTGGGGTTTCCTGCGATGACTATCGCCGCCACGGAGCTTTCGCCGAATACGTCAAAGTACCGGAACACATTCTCTGTGCGGTGCCCGACAATGTTTCGTTCGAACACGCCGCATTTGCCGAACCGGTTTCTATCGCGCTTCACGGCGTAAACCGCGTCCCGATCAAGCCGGGTGATTCGGCAGTCGTGATCGGGGCAGGTCTGATTGGATTGCTTGTCGTTCAGGCGCTCAAAGCAAAAGGAGCCGGAATCGTAATCGCCGTCGACCTCGACGAAAAACGGCTCGAACTCGCCAAAGAACTGGGAGCAGATGCCGCGCTCATTTCCGGAGATGATGTCCCGGAGAAGGTTCGCGAGATTGTTGGAAACGAAGACGGAGCTGATATTGCGCTCGAGGTGGTTGGCTTTGGTCCCACTATCAAACTGGCGATCGATTCCGTTAGAAAAGGCGGAAGCATCGGTTGTGTTGGTAACTTGAAAGCTGAAGTCCCCTTTCCTTTGCAAGCCGTCGTCACCCGCGAACTCAGCATCTATGGAAGCTGCGCGTCCGCCGGCGAATATGATGATGCAGTGAAAGCTGTGTCATCCGGGGCAATCAAAGTGGAGCCCCTGATTTCTGCAGTCGCTAATCTTGAAGACGGCGGAGACTGGTTTCATCGGCTGCACCGAAATGATGAGGGATTGATGAAGGTTATTCTGAAGCCCTAAGCTCGAATAGAGCTGACAGGTCCTATCAAACGATTGGTCCACGGAATACTAACTAAGCGCCAACAATGCCCTACCTTCCGAAAGTTCTCGTCACCGTCAATATTCCACGCGATCACATCGCCCCGCTTGATGGTCTCGCCGAAATCGTGATGCCCGACAATGGAGTGGCTGCGGCCCCGCGTGGACAGATTCTCGATTTAATCACTGACTGCACTGCCGTCCTTTCCCAGGGCGAACTGCGAGTGGATCAGGAACTCATCGATGCTGCGCCCGATCTCAAAATGGTCGCCAACATTGCGATGGGAATCGACAATCTCGATTTGGCAGCCCTGAAAGATCGGGGAATTCAGGCAAGCAACACACCGGACGCATTTGCAGAATCAACTGCCGACCACACCCTCGGGTTGATGCTCAGCCTCACCCGCCGCATTGCCGAAGGTGACCGCTTTGTCAGGACCGGTGAGTGGGAAAAAACTAAAATGCAGCCATTGCGCTGGGAGGGAAGCCTTGCCGGAGGGAAAACTCTCGGAATTATCGGATACGGTCGCATCGCGAAAATGGTCGAGCACCGTGCCATTGCTTTCGACATGGAAGTAATTCACACCCGCTCAAGGCCGAGCGATCATCCGAACTACCGCGATCTCGATAAACTTCTCGCTGAATCAGATATCGTTGTTGTTCTCGTTCCGCACACTCCGGATACGCATCAATTGATCAACGCAAACACTCTCGGAAAAATGAAGCCGGGAGCCTTCTTTATCAATGTCGCCCGCGGCAAAGTGATGGATGAAGCAGCTGTCGTGAGCGCCCTTCACAGCGGGCATCTCGCTGGGGCTGCCTTTGACGTTTATGAAGAGGAGCCCCTCGTGTCCCCGGAATTCTTCAAGATGGAGAACGTCGTTCTCACTCCGCACACCGGAGGAGCAACCAAGGAACAACGAAAACGCGGACGGCTTGAAGGAGCAGAAAATGTGGCCCGCTTTTTGAAAGGCGAGCCACTTCTCTATCCAGTCCTCGAGTAAGAATTACCCACTCGTTGTGTAAGCAATGTCGTCGATCTGAAGGCCTTTGCCTTTGACTACAAATCGAAAACCTGTTTTCGGTTTGCTAAGTCCGGGATGGGTTCCGTTGAGGGTAACCTCGCCGCATTTCACTTCAACTTTGTCTCCGGTGACTTTACAGGAGACCGTGACCCACTCGTCAGATTTGGATGCAAGCTTTTCCGACTGAAGGGTTTCAGCCTTTGATGCCGGATCCTTCTTATCTTTATCCATTCCTACTCTGACCGTCCCCTTGCTCATCGCAACGCGGAAGAGATGGCCTTTCGGGTGGTTGTAGCTCAGGGCGAACATGTGAACTCCGCTAGTGCGAACCCGAAACGAAATCTCGGAGTCCTTGTGCTTTGCTGGAATCGAAAGCACGGCCGCATGTTCATCAGCCTCGATCTCATCCCCGTGAAGAACCCCGTCCACAGCTTTCCAATCTCCTTTCGGCTTCGTCCAGGATTCCGGGAGTTCTCCGGAGGAAAAATCAAACTTCACCGGATCTCCTGCTTGAAGGGAAAATGCGAAGGCGATGAATAGAATCGAAGTGAAGGAAAAAGAAATTTTGAAGGTCATAGATTATTTTCTACCGGTGTTCAGCTGTGATCGCAACACATTTGCCACCACAGTTGCGCTTGCCTGACTGGCCATGGTTGCGCTATGATTTTTTCATGAAGTCATTGCTCGTCACTCTCGGAACTCTTTTGTTTTTCACGCTTGCTTCAGCTCAGGCGGCAGAAAGCCCGTTCGTCGGAACCTGGGATACAGACTGGGGTCCGCTGACAATCAAAGTGGATGGTGAAAAATTTACAGGCGAATACAAGGGACCGAAGTTCAGCGGCAAGATCGAGGGCAAGGTGGAGGACGGCAAACTCAAGGTCGTCTGGAAGCAGACGAATGCCGAATGGGGCTCCGCCATTTTTAAAATTTCCGACGACGGTAAGCAACTCCTCGGAACCTGGGGAGGCGCCGAATCCGCGATCAATGGTGGCAAGTGGAATGGCAAACGCAAATAACACTCCTTTTACAGAAAAGTGATCAAGGCGCTTTTCGCCGATTGCCTTTTCTTCTTTTTTCTCTTAGTTCCAGATCATGTCGAATCCAGAATACTCCGTCGTATCACGCGAACAGCACGAATCTCTTGTCCAGGCTGCTTACGAGCACCGGGGATACGAGGCCGATGAATCTGCCGACGCCGCAAGGATGTGTTCCGAGGCCTCCTGGCATGGGATTCGCACTCACAACGCCCTGAAGGCTCTGCACCTCGATGAACTTTTTGGAAGCGGTTCCGGGGGATGCGTTCCCGGTGCAGAAATTGAGAAGACCGAAAATCGATTCAAAGCAACGGAAGCCTGGAACGCCAATCGCAAGCTCGGACAAGCAGTAGCCTGCGAAGCAATGGAAACCTGCATTCGTTTGGCGGATGAGTACGGGACGGGCACCGTCTCCATCGACAACGCGTTTCACTACCTCTGGGGCGGTGGCTATGTGATGGATGCTGCAAAACGCGGCTACATCGCCTACACCAACTGCACCTCCACCCTTGCAGAAGTAGTTCCGTTTTTCGGAAAACATCCAACGCTGGGCACCAATCCTCACAGTTGGGGATTTCCCACCACGGATGCGGTTGGCTACCCGGTCGTAATCGATTGGGCAACATCGGAAATTGCGATGGGCAAAGTCGAACAGTACAAACGCGAAGGTAAAAAGCTGGAGCAGCCCTTCGGCGTAGACAAAGACGGCAAGCCGACGGACGATCCGTTTGCAGTCGTGGCATTGCAACCTTTCGGACGCCACAAAGGCTATGGACTGGGATTGCTCATCGAATTGTATGGTGCTGCGATCGGTGGTGCTATTCCCACTCTTCGTGGCCATAAAGAGCAGGCTGAGGGAACCGGGGAAAAAACCACTTCGGCATTTTTCTTTCAAGTCACTCATCCCGACGCACTTAATGTTGGCAACTTTTCCAACAGCAGAAGCCAGACGGAGAATATCAGCGCTGTAGTGAAGGATGTTCTTGGTCACGGCAATGAAGGGTGCATGCTCCCCGGAACCATTGAAGCTAATGCCGCCAAACTTAGTGAGAAGGCCGGCGGTTTGCTGTTCACCGAAGCCGAAGTGAACGGATTCATCGAACTCGCCGAAGATTGTGGAATCGACGCTTCCGACTGGGAACTGGCCAAGCTTCCAAAATTTTCCGAATAATCTGAAAGCCCGTCTAACTCCTCAAAACAATGCTCACCGTTGACCAACTGATCGATCTGGAAGTGTTGATCAGTGAGGAGTTGGAGCGTCTTCATTCCGAGTCGGAGTCTTCGGAAGTTGAGCGCGAGGCCATATCCCCCGATGTCGCTATCGGGAGAATTTCGCGTTTGGATTCAATGCAGATGCAGGAAATCGCAAAAGACGCCGAGCGACGGCGGGAAGAACGCGAAGCGATGCTGGAGCTAGCTCTGGATCGGATCGACCACGGGAATTACGGCAAATGCGAGATCTGCAAAGAAGACATCCCCTTCGAGCGATTAAAAATCACGCCTGAGGCAAGTCGCTGTCAGAATTGCGCGAAGTAGAAGGTAGTCATCTTTTCGCCAGAAGAGGGCCATCCACGACTTCTTAAGATGAGCAAATTCTCCGACGGATGGGCTCCGGCCTCATTCGACGAAGGAGGTCAACATTACCGCCCCTTTTGAAAAGCAGCCATGACCAAACCGGCGAGAAACCAGCTCACGACGAGGTCAATGATGGTGAGACTGACGAAACCAACCGAAAATTCCCACCAGATATTGTTTGGATAGGCCGCTGCCAGTCCAGCAAATAGACCTCCCAGGGTGACAAACATCACCCGTCCCACGTAATTCAATCCCGGTGCCGCAGCTCCCAGCATGATACCAATGATCAGAGCACAAACCAAGGTGGCCAACAGACCGCGGACCATGAGTTTGTTCATCGAGTGATCCGCATCGGCTCCCGGGCGAACCGAAGCGAAGACAAACGGCCCGCTCGTCATCGCTGCCATCTTGGCATCTTCACTCATAGATTTGTCTCCGGGAATAACGTAAATCCCGGGCTCACTTGCTCCCGATTTCAGTGCGTCAACCACAGCTGCCTCATCTGTCTCTTATACACATCTCCGAGCCCACGAGACCGAGGCTG
>CAJXQE010000135.1 GCA_913058215.1 uncultured Verrucomicrobiales bacterium | reverse complement strand
GAGATCAGCCTCGGTCTCGTGGGCTCGGAGATGTGTATAAGAGACAGGATCTCCTGAATCACCTCTGCCGGATGCACCTTATCAAAATCATCAAGACAGGAAGCATCACCTCCCTGACACTCCACCATCTCCGAAAATTTCCTTAGAGCCGATCCGTCTTCCAACCAACATTCCAGCTGACTGCGATTCGCCACGGACACTTCAGCCGCGAGATCCAGAACCAGAGACCGCAAATCTTCCGGTCCCCTCCCCTCAAGTGTATCGAGAGCTTCTTTGACTTCGAGAGCATTGCCCACCGCCCATCCCAAAGGTTCTTCCATCGGATTGAGGCAGGCCCGGGTTTCCACACCCATTGCGGTCCCGACGTCGATCATTGCCTGCGCCAGCGACTCAGCTTCCGCTCGTGTTTTCATGAACGCACCACTTCCAAACTTTACATCGAGAACCAGAGAATCGAGCGACTCCGCTAACTTCTTTGACATGATGGATGCCACAATCAGCGACTGACTTGGGACCGTTGCCGTGACATCCCGCAATGCGTATAGCTTCTTGTCAGCCGGGCAAATATTTTTCGTCTGCCCGATCATGGCGACTCCAATCTTTTCCAACTGCGTCAGAGTCTCTTCCTGAGAAAGGCCCACTCGAAAACCGGGAATGGATTCAAGTTTGTCGAGAGTGCCTCCAGTAATTCCCAATCCGCGCCCGGAGATCATTGGCACCCAGACTTCATCACAAGCGAGCAGTGGAGCGAGAACGAGGGAAACCTTGTCACCGATTCCCCCGGTCGAATGCTTATCGATAATCTTAGGCGCGGAGTCAGGATAAGAAAACACCTCACCAGACTCCAGCATCGCCCGCGTAAGTGAGGCCGTTTCCTCTGCTGTCATGCCTTTGAAATAGACAGCCATGGCAAAAGCCGAGATCTGATAATCCGGAACTTCGCCCGTCGTGTATCCGGCGATCAAGTCCCGGATTTCACTGTCTTCGAGAATCTCCCCGTCTCGTTTTTTCTCAATCAGAGAAGGCACATGCATGCTGAGTATCTTTGTTGAAAGCAGACGAAAAGCGAAGCCAAAAAATACTCACATTTCCTTCTCTTCTTCTACCCCTTTTTTTTCTGCAAAACTCTGTGCTCCACGATGTGAAAGCCGTAATCAGCTCCCGTCTTGAGGAGTAGGAATAACAAGAGAACCATCCACCCTCCGCCTGCGTCCATCGCTCCCCCGAGAACAATCGTCAAATGCATCGGAATGATCCGCAGATAGGGGAGAAACATCATCACGCCAAGATTAGGGCGGCGCTCGATGTCGCTACTGACATTCCTGAAAAACGAGAACCAGTGACTGACCACGAAGCCAAGTATTCCCAGAACCAGCCATATCAAATCGAAATCCCCTCCGCCTTTCGAAACAGCCGCAGCCCCTTCCGGTAACTCATCCGATCCACCAAACATCCCACTGAGCAGAAAAATCGCATACCCGAAATGAAAGAAGCCATAATGAATAGCAAAGAACAGTGCGGTGCTCCGTTTCCCTCTCTCAGTCTCAGGCACCCTTTGTCCGTTCGAGGTAAACCCTTCCGTACAAAACTGCCGGAGCTTCAGCATTCTGAAAACATGAAAAACTCCGATGGTGACGCTTTGCGCCCAGTAGATCACAAGCAAGGGACCGAGATCCCAGCCTTGAGTCATCGCTAAAACAATTGTGAAGGCATTCCCGGCGAGAATAGAAAAGCCCGAGAAATCACCCTTTTTATCTACGGAAACACCGGGAGGCAGAGGATTGAGATTCGGTAATGGCATCGTTCTGTCAGTGACAAATATATCCTGTCGTTCCCCGGAAAAAATCTCAACCACTTTCGCGGAGTGACAATGATTGCATTGCCGTTTTGAAAATGTTTACCTCCGGTTTCAATCTATGAGTTCAGAAACCATTCGCGTAGGCATCATCGGCACCGGCAGTCGGGGAATCACCTGTATCGGCCGTCAAATTGCCGAACAGAGCAGTGAACTGAATATTACGATCACCGCTTTTTGCAATCGTACCGAAAGCAGAATGCAGATCGCCCTCGATGAACTGAACGAAGTCGCAGAAAAGGCGGGCAACGACACTTTCTCACCCAGCTTCTACAGCAAGCCGATTGATCTGATCAAGGACGAAGAAGTCGACTTGGTGGTCATCACTTCACCGACCGCCGCCCATGCAGAAGCAACTGTCCCGGCCCTTCAAGCGGGGAAAAAAGTCTACCTCGACAAACCCATCGCCCACACTCTCGAAGACTCGGTTGCCATCCGTGAAGCCGAGGTGAAATCCGGCGGCCCGATGATCATGGGATTCACCCGGCGATACGAGACACCATGGATCAAGCTTCATGAGATCGTCAGCAGTGGGAAAATCGGAGATCTCAAAATGATGATGATCCGGGCGGTTCTCCCCTACTCTTTTTATTTCCAGACCTGGCACCGTTCCCGGGCCGTCAGCGGTGGAGCACTCAATGACAAAGGATCTCACTACACGGATGTTTTCAATTGGTTTGCCAATGGCGGACGCGCTACCCGTGTCAATGCCTTTGGCGGTCGGAATGTGTTTATCGAAGAGGAAGATGCCCCCGAGTTTTGTTCGACCTGCGACAGGGACTGCCCCTACCGCGCCAGTGAAGCGATGCCTGATACGCAGGATCAAATGAAAGGTGCTGTCGACAAGAGTTACGAGTCAGAAACCGATCCAGCGAAACGGAAAGACAACTGCGTCTACAAATCCGGAGCCGACATTTTCGATCACGCTTCGATACACTATCAATACGACAACGGAATTATTGCCAACATTTTCTACAATGTCTACGGACCTCAAGCGGATGATGAAGAGACACTCGAACTCGTCGGAACAAAAGGGCGCATCATCCTGACAAGACTTCGCGGGGAGATCGACATCGTGACTGACTACGGAGAGAAGAGTCACGAGGTGGTACACTGCAAATCAGACGATTTTGAGAGCTCCCATTTCGGAGCCGACAAAAAGCTCGTTCAGGAGATCGCCGATTTCGCCCGTAGCGGAAAATCCCCGGTCGATGGCTGGCACGGAATGGAAGCCACCCGCATGATCCTCGGCGCAATGAAGTCGATTGATGATGGAGGTGAGACCGTGGTGATGGCCGACCTTCTCGACGGACCGTCGAATTAACAAAGACAATATTCCCAAGCATATTCAATATGGCAGCGCTCCCAAAAAACTACGTCCGCCTTTGTGCGATGATGTTCCTCCAGTTCGGCATCTACGGACTCTGGCTGCCCATCGCAGGAAAATTCCTCACAGCAGATCCTGCCACCAAAGGCGGTCTCGGTTTTTCGGAAGGACAAATGGGGATGATCGTCGGTATCGCGGCCTCAGTCGGTGCTCTTTGCTCTCCCTTGATTGTTCAGTTCGCCGACCGGCGTTTTCCCGCCCAGCGAGTTCTCGGAGTACTGATGATGGTCGGCGGCCTGTTGAAGATCGCAGTCTATCCGCAGTCCACCTTCATGGCCTGGCTCTTGCTGTCTGTTTCCTTCACACTCATGTTCATGCCGGCTGCAGCGATCTGTAATGCTCTGGCGATGCGGCACCTTGATAAACCCGATCGTCAGTTCCCCGGAGTTCGGGCGTGGACGGCGGTGGGTTGGGTTTTGATGGGCTGGACTTTTTCCCTGCTCGTTCTGAAAACAGAAGTTCAAGGCAGTTGGTTGCCTCCGTTCTTTAAAGGAGACGAGGTTCCCCTGGTCGCCGGCGAAATGAAAAAGTCGGTAATGTGGTCCGGAATCATCGCATTTCTATACGGGGTCTGGGCATTCTTCTTTCTTCCGCATACTCCCCACGTTGCCAGTGCCTCAAAGCGCCCGGCAGTAGCCGATGCCTTTGCCTTGTTGAAAATTCCATCCATCGCCGCGCTGCTCGTCGTCACTCTGATCATCAGCCCGATGAATCATCTCTACTTCATGCAATGCGCGAAATTTCTCGGGGAAGCTGGTCTCGACAGCGCCTATCTGCTTCCGGCAATGGCTCTGGGCCAGATCTGCGAAATTATCATGTATATCGTCCTCGGCCGTGTCCTTCCGAAAATCGGATTCAAAGCGGTTCTCATGATCGGGATCTCCGCCTATGTCTTCCGTTTCTTCCTCTTCGGTACCATTGGAATTCCGATGTGGGTGATCATTTGCGGACTGGGAGTTCACGGGCTCTGTTATGCCTTTTTCACGAGCACCGCCTTCATCTACATGAACAAAATGGCGGCGAAAGATGTCGCGAATACGGCACAGTCAGTTTTCAACTTCATCTGGTATGGAATCGGTCCGATTCTCGCAGTTTTCCTGAACGGATTGTTGGCAAGCATGTTTGCCAGTGGCAGGAAATTCGCTCACGCTGAGTTTCAGAATTTCTGGTATGCCCTCGGCGGAATTTCTCTTGTTGGCTTGATTGTCTTTGCGCTTCGGTTCCGGGTGGAAACGGAGACGACGGAGACCAAAGACAGCTCCGCCACTTGAAAACACCTCAAGGGATTTTACTCCCGTGACATTTGGTTGGCGTGAATTCCGCCGTCGACGAAAAGCGTTTCGCCTGTGATGTAGGCTGAATCATCTCCGAGAAGAAAGAGTGCCGCACCGACACATTCTTCAGGTCGGCCCAATTTTCCCATCGGGATATTGCGCGATGCGTGATCATTCATTTGCTGCGATGCAGCAACTTCTTCGGTGAGCCGCGTATGGATCAAGCCGGGAGCAAGAGCGTTGAATCTCAAGCGTGGTGCGTGATGAACCGCGAAAGCGCGGATGACTCCACCTAGCGCGGCACAGGCAGGATCGTAAGCAAGATGATCAGGTTCTGACTGCTCGGAATTAATTGAGGTAATCCCGACGAAGCTCGATCCATCGTTTGCGAGATCCGAAAATTCTGTCGCTAGCAAATACCCACCACGCGCCTTGATATTGACGGTTTCATTCCAAAGTTGAACCGCGTTCCTGTCTCCCGGGTTTCCTTCGAGGTAAACTCCGGCACAGTGGACCAATCCGTCTAAACCGCCCAACAATTGATGCGCTTGCCGAACCAGGTTTCCGGGCTCCGTCTCGGTCCCGAGATCAGCCCGCACATAGCGGACACCCCTTTTCTCGAAATCTCCGAACTCAAAAGGAATCTCTTCCTCAGCCGCAATCACCAGGTGCTTAACTCCCGCGCTCAGAAGGCCTTCAACGATAGCCCGACCGATGCCGTGAGTGCCACCCGTCACGAGAATCCGCCTGTCGCTCCAGTTCATTATCGATACGATTCAACCCGATGGGATCACTTCGCTGACAGGCAGAAAAGATGATCCGTTCCACGAATCAGAAGCTTGTCGTCCACCGGAACCGGAGCCGCAGCGACTCGCTCTCCCATAATATTCTCTGAAAGGACTTTCATCCCGGTGTCGCTGATTTTCACCGTGGCGACCATTCCATCTTCCCGCGCGCAAAACAGCAGGTCTCCTGCAAGAATCGGGGACGAGTAATAGTTGGAACTGGCTTTGGGAATCTTGTCGACCCAGATGTCTTTTCCGGTTTTCGCATCGATGCAGTTGATCTGGCCGCGATCAGAAAGGACGTAAGCTTTTCCATCACGTGCGACCGGAGTTGGACAGTCGGCACCTAGATCATTGCGCTCCCAGAGACGCGCAGATTTGGTAACTTCTCCGCTTCCGCCGAGCTTGACTCCGGCGGTAAATTTTTTCCGTCCGTAGGGAATCACCACGATGTCTTCGGTAATGGCCGGTGAGGCAATGACGCGCCACATCGCTTCGTCTTTCGGATTAAATCCCTCACAAGTCCACAAGACTTTTCCGTTGGCAGGATCATGACCAGTGAGGCGGTCAGCCCCCCAGATGACAAATTGTTCTTTTCCGTCGATTTCACGAACGAGCGGCGTGGTGTAAGATTGCCCGGTTTCTTTTTTTACCTTGTAGGTTCGATCCACTTTCCAGACTTCTTCTCCATCCTCCGGATTCAGAGCAACCACATAGGAATCCCCTTCCTGCATGACTGCGACAACAATATTCCCACCGGTAAAAACGGGCGAAGTTCCGAGATCCCACCAGAGAGTGTCTTCCCCGTATTGTTCCTGAAGATTCGTCTTCCAGTTCAGCTTTCCATCGAGAGTTAGCGAAGCGACGGTTCCACTCTTGTAATAAACGATCAGATTCTTCCCGTCGGTGATAGGCGAGGAATTCGCCCCGCTGCCGTTTTTGTGTTTACCAGGGCGCTCAGCTCCCAGCGCTTTCTGCCACTGCAGCTTGCCATCCCGGGAATAGGCTTGAATTCCATCTTCGGCCCCGACACCATCCTTGCCTCCGATTCCGCTGGTGACGTAAATTCTATCCTCCCACACCATCGGAGTGCTGCTGCCCTTGCCGGGAAGTTTCACTTTCCACTCCACATTTTTCTCATCGGAAAATTCGGTCGGGTAGTTGCCGGCTTTGGCGATGCTGTTTCCGTCAGGACCACGCCACTCCGGCCAATTGTCGGCGTAAGACATTGAGGAGCAGGTCAGGAAGCAGCAGGTCGAGAGAATTTGAAATTTCATAGGCAGACGAAAATACACCAAAATTGGTAGATAGGAAGTATCCCAGTCCCGAAAATGTGGCCGCGATGCTGCATCTGGAATAGGAGAGCCCAACTTTCCGGCTTGCACTTCGCTGTGCTTTTGGGAAACTCTCCAGACTTATGATCGAAGAATTTTTCCCGGGAATCCCGACCATCCAGTTTCAAGGACCTGACTCCAAAGATCCGCTTTCATTCAAGCACTATGATGCTGATGAAATGGTCGGCGGGAAGTCGATGAAAGAACATCTCCGTTTTGCCTGCGCCTATTGGCATACAATGCGGAACGGTCTCGGAGATCCATTCGGTGAAGGCACAGCCGAACGCCCCTGGGATGATGGTTCAAACTCGGTTGAAAACGCGCAAAAACGCGTCTGGGCGATGTTCGAGTTCATGCAAAAATGCGGAATCGATCGCTACTGTTTTCACGATCGTGATGTTTCACCTGAACTGGAAGATTTACAGGCAACCAACGACGCGTTCGATGCGGTTGCTGACGAACTGGAAAAAGCGCAGAAGGAAACCGGGATCAAACTCCTCTGGGGAACAGCCTGTCTCTTTTCCCACAAACGTTACAATCAGGGAGCGGGCACCTCACCCTATGCGGATGTTTTTGCCTACGGCGCCTCCCAGGTTAAGAAAGCACTCGAAGTCACTCATCGTCTCGGCGGTGAAGGCTACGTATTCTGGGGTGGTCGCGAAGGATACTCGACTCTTTACAACACCGACATCAAACGTGAGCTCGATCATCTGGCGCAGCTTTTAAAAATGGCGGTCGCTCACAAAAAGCAAATCGGCTTCACCGGGGATTTCTTCATCGAACCGAAGCCACGCGAACCATCGACTCACCAGTACGATTCCGATTCGGCGGCGTGTTTAAATTTTCTCCGTGAGCACGATCTCATCGGGGAGCTCAAACTCAATATCGAAACCAACCACGCCACTCTTGCAGGTCACACGATGATGCATGAACTGGAAGTGGCGATGGCAGCAGACTCGCTCGGATCGATTGATGCCAACACGGGTGATGAACTCATCGGCTGGGACACGGATCAATTTCCCACTGACATTTATCTCACAACCCAGATCATGCTCTGCGTTCTTCGAATGGGCGGATTCACTTCCGGTGGTTTGAACTTCGACGCAAAATGCCGACGCGAAAGCTTCGAGACGATAGATCTTTTTCACGCCCACATCGGCGGAATGGATGCTTTCGCCCGCGGCCTGAAAATTGCTCACGCGATCATTTCCGACGGACGTCTCGATGAATTCAAGAAACAACGCTACAGCTCCTTCGATTCCGGAATCGGAGCTCAAATTGAGAGCGGCGGCGCAAGTCTTGACGACCTTGAGAAATACACTCTCTCCAATGGCGAGCCGACCACGAATAGCGGCCGTCAGGAGATGCTGGAAAATCTTATCAACGACTTCATTTAACCCGATTTCGTTATGCTAAAATTCCGCCTGTTTGGCTACCCCGTGCGGGTGGAATGGATGTTTTGGGTAATTTGTGCACTTCTCGGACTCAGCGGCGGATCAAACGGTCCAGAGCAGATCTATATCCTACTGCTTTGGACGGTTGCCGTATTTGTTTCGATCCTCTGGCATGAATTAGGTCACGCCTGGGCCAGAAAGAAATGCCGGCAGCCTTACTCTGAAATCGTTCTACATGGGATGGGCGGTTACTGCGCAGGCCCCGGCAATTTCACCCGCAAAGAGCAGATGTTCATTTCGGCAGCCGGCCCGGCTGCGAGCCTGCTCCTCGGTGGTGCGGTTTACCTCTTGATGTTCACTCCGGGAATGTCGAATCGATGGGCGGGAACCTTTGTCTCAATCATGCTGTTCACCAATATCGGGTGGGCGCTGTTTAATCTTCTACCGATCCTACCAATGGATGGCGGGCGGATTTTTGAAGCCTTTATGGCGAACCGAAAACCTTCGATCGTTCCGAAGGTCGGTTTCGTTATCGCTACCATTCTTGCCGTTATGGGAATGCTCAGCGGTAATTTGTGGATTGCGTTCCTGATGGGCTTTATGGCCTACGGAAACTGGCAACGAATGCAGCAGGGCAATTTCCGCTAACAGATCGCGCCCCTTCCCTGCCAATGGCTCAACCAAGCTCTATTCCCAAAAGATGCAGGTCAGTCATCGTGACTCTGGGGCTTATTGTTTTGGGGCTGACTACTCCCGCGTTCTCTCAGGTCGAACTCCCTGAGAAAGAGTCTGCCGGAAAAGTGAAAAAAGCTCCGGCACCGGAGTGGGTCAAGCGGCACGAATTTGATGTCTACGAAGAGCCGGAACAGAAGGAAAATATCGGGAGCGTCTACTATTTCGCGATCGACTCTCAAAGAGATACCGCTTCTGAAACGGAGTATTTTCGATACATCAAGCGACTCATGACCGAGTCCGGCGTAGCGGATTACTCACAGCTCTCAATCAGTTTTGATCCATCCTATCAAAGTCTTATTTTTCATTCACTTCTCGTTCATCGGGATGGGAAAACGATCGACAAACTGCCCGACCAGAACATCAAGGTAATCGAGCGGGAGTCGAATCACGAAAAGCAACTTTACGATGGAAGCCTCTCGGGCATGGCGCTGATTGAGGACATTCGGGTTGGAGACACCATTGAATATTCGTTCTCTCTGGTGGGGAAGAACCCGGTGATGGAAGACCGATATTCGGAAAGTTTCAGCTGCAGCTTCAGTTCACCGGTGGGTCACTGGCGGTCCAGCTTGCGGTGGGATGGAGAGCGTGAATTGAAAATGAAGCACTTCCGGACCGATCTGGTCCCCTTGATCACAGAGGAGGAAAGCCATACCTTGTATGAATGGACCCACGATCACATTCCGGCACTCCTCAGCGATGGTGTTTTACCCTCAGACTATTCCCCATGGGGCCTGATTACTCTGTCTGATTACGAGTCCTGGGATGAGGTAAAAGAATGGGCCCTGCGCCAGTACGAATTTCCTGACACACTTCCTGAATCGCTTGAAAAAGAAATTACCCCAATTCTGAACGCCGCGAAATCCGACGAGGAGAAAATCAGGGCAGCTCTTCGCTACGTTCAGGATGAGTATCGCTACCTGGGAATCTTCAGCGGTGTCCATTCCCATAAACCCTACCCGCTCGATACCATCGTGAAGCGAAGGTTTGGAGACTGCAAAGACAAGTCCCAGTTGCTGACAACGATCCTCCGCTCTGCCGGCATAAACGCTTACCCTGCCTTGGTGGAAACAGATTATCGCTCAAAAATCTCAGACTGGCTTCCCACTCCCTATGCATTTGATCATCTAGTCGTCACCGTTCGACATCAAGGAGAGACAATCCGGCTCGACCCTACGAGAGCCTATCAGCGGGGGCCTTTGAAAGATATTTACTTTCCTGCATACGGCCAGGCTCTGGTAATCAGTCCGGACGCAGAGGGACTTGAACCGGTCAAACCTCAGGGATACGAAGTCAAGACGACGGAGGTTACCGAGGACTACAATTTTCCGGATTACAAAGGAGGCGCCACTTTGAAGGTGACCACAAAATACGTCGGTCGTTCTGCCAACTCACTTCGCAGTTATTTTGCCTCCAACGGAAATGACGAGATTGAAAAGGACTACATTAATTTTTACTCATCGATCTTTCCGGACATAAAATTCGCCGGTCCAATCACAACGAAAGATGACGAGATCGGGAACATACTTGTCGTGCAGGAAGATTATGAAATCTCCAACATCTGGAATCCTGTTGACGAAGAAAACGAAGACGAAGGCTTCGAAGTGGAACTCTTTGCGAAATCGGTTTACCAGCAAATTGATCTGCCTTCCACCCGCGTCCGGACGATGCCTTACGCATTGCGCTATCCGGACAAGGTCAAACAGACGATCAATGCAAGCTTTCCCACTTCGACCAGCTTCACCGGTACCGACCTCGATGTAGAAGATCCTGCGTTTTCCTATACCGCAAAGGAAATCCCCAAAGAGAGCGGAATCCAACTTGTTTACACTTACGAGACAAAGAAAAACCGTGTCGAGGCCAAAGAGGTTGCCGACTATATCAAAAGTGCCCGCAAGGCACGCCGAAAATCGAGCTACGAAGTATGGATCCCCAGCTCACTGCACCTCGGCAAGGACAGCACAAACAGTGAAGATACCACTTCTCATCGGTTCAACTTTACCTTGGTGGTTCTCATCCTGATATCCCTCGTGTTTTTCACTTTGATAGCATTTCGCGTTGCAAGATGGAGCCCGGGCTTGCTGCTTGCCCCTTCCAATCCCTCCACGCTCAACGGACTTGAAGGTTGGCTCATACTTTTCATTATCGGGGCTGCCTTCAACCCTCTCGTCAGCCTGATGAGTATCGGTACTGTCATCTATAGCCAGGACCTCGACAGCTGGCTGGGTTCCATTACTCCCGGTGAGAACACCTACGACGCCATCTTTCAATACCTCATCACCTCGGAGGCCGTGCTTTACCCGATGCTTCTTGTCTTCGAAATTCTGCTGTTGGTAATGTTTTTCACCAAACGTTACACTTTCCCGAAAGTCGCTGTGGCCTATCTGCTGGTGAGCCTCACGGTTTCCGGAATGACCTGGGCAATGGCCGCCGGCATCAGCGAATTCGATGAAGAAAGTTTGCAAGCCTACGAGTGGCACACTTATAAATCCTTCTTTCAACTCATCGTATGGGGACCCTATTTCGCAATGTCGGTGAGAGTCCGCAACACCTTCATAGTCGGGGGCCCCAAACAGCGGCCGAAGCCTCCTCCCCTGCCCCCGGTTACGGAGCAGCCAACCGGGACAGCTTCTAATTTCGAATCAGAAATTTCTCCACCAAGTGCAGAGTAACTTTCCCGGTGATCTCAAGACTGTCAGCACTGACTTTTTCCAGAGTATCGCCCGGCGTGTGCCAGTAGGGGAAATCAAAATCGATCAAGTCGATCGTCGGAATCCCGGCGGCAATATTCAGAGGGATGTGATCATCGACGATGTAATTTGGGCTGATCCCAATTTCTGAACGGTGCTTCAGCTCTGCCGCTGAATCCAAAAGCCACCTGGACATTTCGCGCAGCCTTTCGTTGATTTCCTCATGATCAACCGGATCGGCAGACTCATCCTGATTTTTCAAATCCCTCAATGACTGTCCCGGGATTTGAACCGCAGCTCGAATCTTTAAATCCTGATCCCCTACCATATCGAGAAGAACGCCGAATGACGGACGCTGTTTTTCAGGAACCAAGAGCATTTGCTTGGCGTAGTGACGGCTGCCGTAGAGCCCGTCCTTCGCAGTGATCCTCGAACCGAAAGCTTCTTCGCCATCAAATAGAACGAGTTCGATCTGACTGGCTAATTCCGGTTTTTCCGAAAGCACCCGGGCCAATTCCACGAGGAGCCCGGTACTGGAACCACCGTCATTGGCTCCCACAAATTCAAATCCGGAAAACCTTTTGGTATCAAAGTGCGAAGCAATCAGCACCTTCGCTCCTTTGGAAAATGCCGTCTGATCCGCTCCGAAACGTGCGATCAAATTACCGAACTCGACCTTTCCAATTGAAGTATCTTCTTCAAATGTTTGACGTTTGACCTGCCATCCGAAACTGTTCAGCTGATCTTCAAGGTAAATGCGGGAACGCTCCAAGGCTTCAGAGCCGGCGGGTCGGGGCCCGATTCCCACGAGTTCTTTGACATGCTTGAAAGCTCTCTCACCGGAGACTTTCGAGAATACGGCATTCGAGGAATCAAAGGGAACCGGCTCAGAACACCCGATCACACAAAATAGCGGCAATACCAGAGCCGGAGCTGAGAATTTCATAGGCGGGAAAGTCGAACACTAGTCCAAAGAAATCCCCATCAATTCGAGAATCCGACCGAGATCTTCGTTGCCGTAATACTCGATCTCGATTTTCCCACGCTTATCGCCGTGCTGAATCGCGATGTTCGTAGAAAAACGGCTGCGCAATCCATCCTGAATCTGCCGCACATAATTTTCCACCTGAGGAGACACTTTCGATTTTCCCTCTTTCTTGCCCGAAGACTTTCCGTTGATGTGGTCAGAAACCATCTTCTCGGTGTCACGGACATTGAGCTTTTTCCGCACCACCATATCGGCCAGCAGTTTCTGCTCGGCCTTCGTCTTCACGCCAAGAATAGCCTTGGCATGGCCAGCACTGATCAGCCGCTGCGACACGAAGCGCTGCACATCTTTATCCAAATCCAGGAGCCGAATGGCATTGGAAACCGTTGCCCGGTTTTTTCCAACACGAGTGGCGATATCGTCCTGCTTGAGTCCAAAATCTTTGGAAAGCCGTGAGTAAGCTTCCGCTTCCTCCAATGGATCGAGATCTTCGCGCTGAAGGTTTTCGATCAGTGCCATTTCCAGCACATCACGATCAGAAGCATCGCGGACAATGATAGGCGCTTCGTCCAGCTTCAGCCTGGTACAGGCCCGCCAACGACGTTCCCCGGCAATGAGTTCGTAATTGCCACCGACCTCACGCACAATGAGGGGCTGAATCACTCCGTGTTCACGGATGGACTCCACCAACTCATCAAGATGCTCGTCGTTAAAACGCTTTCGAGGCTGAAATGGAGATGGAACCACTTTTCCCAAAGGAACACGAAGAACTCTCTCCCCGGTTCCGATATCCGAAGAAGAGGAATCCCCCCGAACAGGAACCGAAGCCGGAGCTTTGATCAGAGCATTCAGCCCTTTACCGAGGCCCTTTTTTGCCGCCATGAGTGTTTGTGTACGAAGCGTTTAGATAGAAAATGAGCAATCGAAGCTTACTCAGTCAATCATCTTGACGTTTCCACCGGCACGGGCGGCAGCGTCCATTGCTGCGTGCTGTTCGTCGGTGCAGGCCGAATCGATCGGAGCATCGGGAGTATCACTGCTTTCACCTACAAGTCCTTTTTCCGTCATGTAAGCTTCGACTTCTTCTCCGCTGACATCAGCTAACATTTCACCGTTCACGATGACACAGGGAGAGAGCGGCTGACCACTCTTCTGTTCCATTTCCCAACGATAAGCCTGGTTCTTAATGATATCTTTCTCTTCGAAATCGAGGTCATACTTGCGGAAAATAGAACGAATCCCTTCGCTCCAACCACAAAAAGTCTTTAGATACGCGGTGATTTCAATGTTTTGCTCTGCCATAATAAGATAATTTTGTTTTCAATAACTAACGCAGTCCCTCACGATTCGCAAATGAGGTTTATTGGAAGAATCCCTTTGAATTCATGATTTCAATGGGGCTATTTCTGCTTATACTGTGAAGAATTCACCTGCGCCGGTACCTATGAAACTTCGCCAGATCATCCCGATCATTTTTGGAGCCTCCTTCTTTTTCGCCTTCACTTCCTGTGAGGAGATCGATCCTGTTGTTGAGAAGGTCAAAGAAGCACTCAACCGGAAATCAGCGAAAGAGGTCGAAGAAGAGATCGCTTCACGGCCGATTTCTCCGGAAGACATCCCTCCCCCGCCTGATCCGGTGAAAATGGAGCCGATCGTCAACAAAGAGGCGAGAGTTTCCGTCCTTGGTTATCACGATTTTACCGAGGGAAAAACCACCAACGATATGGTGATCAATATCGACGACTTCCGCGCGCAATTGGAAGACATCAAGGTATCCGAGCTCCCTGTGATCAGCATGCGACAGTTCCTCGATTGGAAACAGGGAAAGAAGGACATCCCGGAACGCAGCGTCATGATCACCATCGACGATGGATGGAAAGCCACGCACACCCTGGCCATGAAAGTGCTCAAAGAATACGATTTTCCCTACACCGTATTTCTTTATAAGAAATACGTCGGAGTCGGGGGACGCTCAATGACTCACGATGAAATCAGGGAACTCGCAGCGAACGGGGCGACTATCTGCAGTCACAGCGTCAGTCACAACAACATGTCTCGCCGCAACGGAAAGTCACAGGCCGCCTATGACGAATGGCTTCGAGTCGAGTTGGAAGATTCCCACAAATTTCTAGAAGAAACCTTCGGCGATACCGGGGCGGTGTTGAAGACTTTTGCCTTTCCCTATGGCATTTACAATGACCGGGTTTTGGAGTTGGCAAAAGAACTGGGCTATGAAGCCTGCTTCACCGTGAACGGGAAAAAGACGAACTGGGACACGGAGGTTATGGAGATCGGGCGCTACATCGTCCACGGACCAACGCTCGCCAACTTTGACAGCTCCCTCGCCTTCGGTGGCGGAAATGTAACCTCGTCAGGACGCAAACTGATTACCTCGACCAAAAATGATGAAGGCGAGGAACAGGGTCCCCTCATTACTCTTTCCCCCGAAAAGGACGCCAGCACCACCAATCGCCTTCCCCGGATCGAAGCCAATCTTTCCAAGCTGGAAAATGTACAGGAAAGCACCATTTCCATGAGAATTACCGGATTCGGAAAAGTTCCTCACGACTGGGACCCGATCACAAAAACGGTCAGTTACCAGATACCACAGCGTCTCCGGACCGAAGCTTGCGGTGTCCAACTGGGGTTTCGCCACGGTGGAAATAAGGATGCGGAAATCATCAGCTGGAATTTCAAAGTAGACCTTCTCGGTTCCTACACGAAAGAAACCGAAGCCCTTATCAAAACGACTTCAGCAAACTGATTTGATTCAATCAACTCTTCCACTTCTCTAATAAATGTTCGCCTCTCTATCTGACAATCTTCAGGAAACCTTCAAAAAGCTTCGCGGTCACGGCAAGCTTTCCGAGAAGAATATCTCGGACGCTCTTCGCGAAGTTCGGCTGGCTCTGCTTGAAGCCGACGTTGAGTTCTCTGTCGCCAAAGATTTCATCGGCAAGGTCAAAGAACAGGCCATGGGTGAAAAGGTGCTGAAGAGCGTTCAGCCCGGACAACAGATTGTCAAAATCTTCAACGATGAGCTGGCTGCCCTGCTGGGAGGCGACGCCGCTCCGATCAATCTCAATTCACCGGCCCGGGTCTTGATGGTCGGATTGAATGGCGCCGGTAAAACAACTACTTCCGCCAAACTTGCTCTCCATCTCCGAAAGGAAGGACGGCGCCCACTTCTCGTTGCCTGCGATTTGTATCGCCCTGCAGCGGTTGAACAGCTTGTCACTCTCGGGAAGCAGATCGACGTTCCTGTTTTTCAACCCGAACCCGGTGAGAAAGATGTTCTCAAAGTCGCCAAGCAGGCTTTGAAATGGGCGGAAGACCAAAACGGAACGGTCACTATTTTTGATACCGCCGGCCGTCAGGAAATGGACGATGCCTTGATCGATGAACTCATCGGCTTGCAAAAATTCCTGAACCCGGGTGAAACACTTTTGGTGGCTGATTCCGCAACCGGGCAGCAGGCCGTTAGTGTCGCACAGCGATTCGATGAAGCTGTCGGAATCACCGGTATCGTTCTCACGAAACTCGATGGTGACGCCCGTGGCGGTGCTGCACTTTCGATGCGGACCGTCACCGAGAAGCCGATCAAGTTTGCTGGTGTCGGGGAGAAAATGTCCGACCTCGAAGCCTTCGTTCCCGACCGTATGGCCGGACGTATTCTCGGAATGGGTGACGTCGTCGGCCTTGTCGAACGCGCAGCTGAAGCCATCGACGAGCAGGAAGCGCTTCGAATGGCGGAGAGAATGAAGAAGTCATCTTTCGACTTCGACGATTTTCTATCCCAAATGCGGATGATGAAAAAGATGGGCGGCATTCAGGACATCATGGGAATGATTCCCGGAATGGGCGCCAAAATGAAAGACGTCAACATTGACGAAAAACGGATGACTCATGTTGAGGCCATCGTTTTGTCGATGACCCCGAAAGAAAGAAGCCGCCCCGAGATCATCAAAGCCAGCCGTCGCAAGCGAATCGCAGCCGGCAGCGGGACCAGCGTTTCCCAGGTCAATAGCCTCCTCAAGCAATTCGGCCAGATGCGCAAGATGATGCGAAGCAAAGGCAAGATGAGTCAGATGATGAAGCAAATGGGCGGCATGGGTGGCCCGGGTGGTGGTGGCGGCAAGATGCCTTTTTAATTTACCAACTGTTCTAACCTCGATATCTGGACATAGTTTTCCGAAGAACCGTGGATTTTCTGTGAATTGCATTTTCATACTTTCACAAAATGAACAATATACCTATTCTGGTTAAATGCGGACAAATCTCTCTATGGACACCGATTTGCTTACGGACCAAGAATGGAACCGGCTCGTTGACAATATTCACGACGATCAGGTTATTCCCGTAATTGGACCCGGTTTAATTTCCGTTCCCGATGGAGAAGGTGGGGAGATTTTATTGTATCAATGGTTTGCTCGGGCATTGCAAAAAAGGCTTGGGCTATCGGTCCCAAATGATTCGCTAAATGGAGTTTGTTGCGAATATCTACTCAACAATGGAAAGCGTGACGATCTTTACCATCATATAAGAGATATAATTCGCGAGGAATTTGCATTTTCACCAAATCAAGCGCTCCTCGACCTGGCAGGCATTTCAGACTTTAAGCTGTTCCTTTCAACTACATTCGACCCACTCTTGGGGCAAGCCTTGGAAGAAAGTCGCCCCGGATTTCGCTTGGACAGCCGGGACCTAGTAAAGTCATTTCACCCGAACCAACCGGAAGATATCAACCGCACAATTCCGGAGCCAGCGTTACTGTATCACATACTTGGGCTCTACAATCGCCATCACGAGTTCGCGATTTGGGATGAAGACTACATGGAATATGTCTTTGGACTCAACGATCATCGCGATGCCCTGGAAAATCTGTTTTTGCTTATGACGAACCGCTACCTACTTCTGCTCGGTGCCCCCTATCAGGACTGGATTGTTCGTTTCTTTCTCAGGGCGGTAAAGCAGCGGCGATTCTCAGACCGATCATCTAGCGAGTTTCTGACTGATCATCGCAGCAACCTAGGAGAAGCGATGGTATTTTTCTTCGACAAAGTAGTGCAATCGACACGAATTGTTGGCGGAGATCCCGCTACGTTTGTTAAACAACTGTCCATCCGCTGGAAGGAACGTCACGGGAGCGGCGAGATTACCTGGGAACAACTGAAGGATCAAATGCCAAAACAAGCCCCCCAGAATGCGGTTTTTGTGAGTTATGCTAGTGATGACAAAGAAGCAGTTCTTCGCTTGGTCAATGGTTTGATCGCCGCCCAAGTTCCTGTATGGCTCGACCTCGATAGGCTGGAGGCAGGTTCAAATTATGAACGAGACCTACACCTGTCTCTTATACACATCTGACGCTGCCGACGAAGAGGATAGTGT
>CAJXQE010000134.1 GCA_913058215.1 uncultured Verrucomicrobiales bacterium | reverse complement strand
CTACACTATCCTCTTCGTCGGCAGCGTCAGATGTGTATAAGAGACAGCCACAGGAGAATTCTTCGATCCCGGTGGAATCCACTGACTGATACTGCCAGTGGCGATCACCGCAAATGATATAGAAATTCTTCTTATCAATTCCGGTTTCGTTCAGCCATGCAAAAAATTCATCACGCTCGTGTCGAAATCCTCCGATGTTGGTGTGATTGTCAGTCTTCCGCAAGTCATCCGGTCCGATCATTGGAGTCGGGGAAATCAGAATCTTAAATTCAGCATCACTTTCCAGGAGGGTCTTTTTGAGCCAGGCCTTTTGCTCACTCCCCCAGATTGTCTTCTCCGGGCCATCCTCCACCTTATTATCACTGCGATACATCCGGTTCTCCGGAAGCCAGAACTGCAATGAACTGCTGACCCGGTGAGTTCGATATGTCTTCGCGTCTTTGTCATCCGTGGCGGCGAGAGGCAACTGCTCCAACATCATCTCCCGTCCCAGCTGTGGAGTCGGATCGTAGTCTCCGGAATTATCCCCGTCGTCAATGCGGTAGTCGTGATCATCGATCATCCAATACGTCGGCACTTCAGCAAACAGATCCCGAAATCTCGGCTGCACAAACTGCTCGTGCCATTTCTGGCGAAGCTCTGTCACGGATTCGGCACGGGGATTATCCGGCGTGTCGTAATAGACGTTGTCCCCTGTTCCCACAAGAAAGTCCGGCTTCAGCTTGAGGATGGCCTCAAGTGCCGGATAGCCCAACGCCTTATCGGGACCCGCATAGGGCTTGGGAAGATCGGTATTGTTCTCGAGTAAATGTTGGGCGCGATCGATGCGGCCGTCCCCGTGAAATTTTGCATAATTCATTCCGGTAACGACCACAAAACTGGAAGCTGCCTTTTTCCCTTTTCCGTAGAGCGTCTTGAAAGTGACCGCAGGCCCTTCCTTTTTCTCAGTCGGATCAAGTGAGCCATCAACGGGGAAGGCTTTGAACGATATTTTGCAAGTGTAGCGAGTGCCCGGTTTCAAATCTGTAAACGACGCACGGGAAATGAAATCAGATTCCTCCGCTCCCCCAATCGCTTTTGCCGCTACAAAATCTTTCGTATCTGTTTCCTCCAATGAAAACTGGATGGTGCCTGCCGCGCCCGGAAGGTCACGGTTGATCAACTGATCGCCCTTGGTCAGTCGCGCCTGAATATGCGCAGTCGTATCAGTCACTTCGCCAACCATCGCCCCCATCCCCAACATCACCTCAGTTCCTGACTCAGCTCCCGGCTTTTCGGCCTTTTCGCTGCAAGCGGCCAAAAACAAAAAAAGAAGCAGTGTAGAAACGAAGCAGTGGATAGAACGGGTCATTTAATTTCATAGTGCCGACTGATTCGACTTTCCAACGAAATCGAGCCATACCCGGATTCGATTCAAGAGGGTTGCCCTTCCAATTCAACTCTCTGGAATCGAGCCGATCTTCCTCTTGCCTCATTCAGTGTCTTCCGATAGAAATAACGCCCATCAACTCAATCATGAACTCCCGGGAAACTCCTTTTGCTCTTCTCTTACTTGTCACTCTTTTCAGTTTGCTGGACACGAACACCGTCTACGCCTGGGGACAGGACGGCCATCGTGTCACCGCCGAGATTGCAGAGCGAAATCTGACACCGAAGGCAGTCGCCGCGATCCGTAAAATCGCCGGCCCTGAAACCCTCGCCGAGCTTTCAACCTGGGCCGACGACATTCGCTCAGATGGAACCTGGGATTTCGCCCAGCCCTGGCACTATATCTCGATCGATGATGAGGAATCCTGGGACGACTTTGAGCGAGTCCCCGAAGAAAAGGGCGACGTCTTGTTGATTTTGGAAAAGCTGGAAACTTTCCTTCTCGATCCTGACAAAAAGACATTAGAGCTTCCCGGTATTGTCAGCGGAAAATCATCCAAGCTGAAGATCTCCCAAAAGAAAGAGATCGGCAGGAAAGAGGCGCTGGCGTTCTATGTCCATTTCATTGGGGACATTCACCAACCTCTTCATGTTGGACGCAGGGATGATCAGGGGGGCAACAAAATTCAGGTGGAATGGTTTGGCGAGGAAACCACACTTCACAAAGTCTGGGATGAGAAGCTTATTGAATCCCTCAATCTGAGCTATACGGAATTCTCGACTTTCCTGAACCGGGCATCAGAGTCTGACAAAGAGAAGTGGGCCAAATCCTCCTACCTTGACTGGGCAAAAGAATCCAAAGAGATTCGGGGACAAGTTTATGACTTCGGAGCACAGAGAAAGAACTACTTTCTCAATGTCGTCGAACCACCTGTCCTCAGCTACGATTACCGCTCAAAAACTCTCCCGCTTGTTCGCGAACGACTTTTAAAAGGCGGAGTTCGACTTGCCGCAAAACTGAATAAACTATTCTCCAACTGATTCCCTATGAAACTCCAAAGACTCTTCGAACTTTTTTCCATCTCTTTAGTCGCACTGGCTCTCAATTCCTGTGCATCGAAAGACAAACCGGGCAGCTATGAGGCTACCGTAAAGAAGCAGGAAGACCGTTTCGATAATTACCTCGAGAAAAGAGAACGAAAATCAGAGACGAGGAAACGCAAATGGGACAACTATTCCCGGAATGCAGACGCAAAATACTCGAGTTGGATCGATAAAATGATGGACTGACCGACGGAAGGTTTAGACCCCCAGCGATTTCACTTTTTCGGCGACGGCCTTTCCCAGTGCAGAATGACCGGTCTCGTCGAGGTGAATACAGTCCGGCTCGGGACAGGTGGCGAATTGACCCGCATCGAGAAAAGGCACGCCTCTATCCTCAGCCATCTCGGCATAAGCAGCGGGCATTTCGCGTGATCGCTCCGGTGCTTTGTCGAAAAGGTGCCAAAATGGGCAGTTGCCATCGGATACTGCGGCAGGACAAATCAGAAGAACCTTCGGAGGATTCTTCTCCGGCCCGGCATCGCTTTCAAGCACGTGATCGACCAGAGTGATCACACCTTGCGCAATCGAGGTTGCGCTGTTGTTGAAATGACTTTTCAGATCGTTCGTCCCCAACATGACGATGACCAGATCCAGCGGTTTCTGGGATTCAAGAACCACGGGTAAATGCTTCATCCCGCATTTGGAAATCGCGGGCTCCATCGGATCCTCCCACACTGTCGTCCGTCCATTCTGAGCCTCCTCGATAATGGTAAATCCCTCTCCCAGTTCCGCCTGCATTACACCGGGCCAACGGACTTCCGGCGCATAGCGATCACAATCCGATCCCGGGATAAACCCCCAGGTGTTTGAATCTCCGAAACATAAAATCGTTTTCGAACTCATAGTAGCAACCATTCAAATTCTCACTCACCGTCGTAGACCGGGAGAGGATCGTTCTCAGACAAGCTGTGTTCACTACGGGAGATCTCAATCAAGCGCTTCAACACCTCCGGTTTCTTCTGAGCGAGATCGGTCGCTTCGTTAGGATCATCTTTTAAATTGTAAAGTTCCCAGGCACCGGGGTTTTTCGTTTTAACTTTTTGCCTGACCGCTTTCCAGGGAAAATCGTTCACCGCAAGTTGCCCGCTATATCCATGGAACTCCCAAACCATCGGCTTCTTCCGCTTCACTTTTGCTGTTTGAGTAAGACTTGGTCCCAGATCGACTCCGTCGAGTGCCTCCGGTTTCTGAGCACCCGCAATTTCGCAGACAGTCGGAAACCAGTCAGGAAAATAGGACGGTGTCGAGTTCATTGATCCGGCTTCCACTTTCCCCGGCCAGCGGACAATAGTCGGAACGCGGATACCGCCTTCGTAAACCGATCCTTTCCAACCGCGAAGACCGGCCGTGGAATTGAAGAACGGAGCATCCACTCCCCCAATGTGAAATTTCGGATCTCTCCCGGGATGAGTTGTCCCGTTGTCGGAGGTAAAGATCACGATGGTGTTCCCGGCAAGCCCATGTTTTTCCAAACGGTCCAGAACGCTGCCGATATGCTCGTCGAGATCAGAAATCATGGATGCGTATCCGGCACGGGGTCGAGGATGCGGAAGATATCCGTTCTGACCGCGATAGGGCCCATTCTCATCGTCCCATTCTTTCGGATAGCGTTCGATCCACTCCGAGGGAGGCTGCATTGCCACATGCGGCTCCACAAAGGGCAGGTAGAGAAAGAAGGGCTTCTCTTTATTCGCGTCGAGAAATTTCAATGCCTCTTCCAGAATCCGATCCGGTGCATAATTTTCTGCACGATAATCATCCCCAACAATATCGCCCTCCGGCTTCCGGAGATGTCCCGGGATTGGATTCTCATTGATCACGTCTTCTTTGGCATCGTCATCCAAAAAGGGAGGATAAAATGAATGAGCATTCCGTTGGCAGTTGTATCCGTAAAACCGGTCAAAGCCCTGAGTCATCGGTGATCCGGAACTGTCAGTCGGCCCGAGGCCCCACTTTCCGAATCCGCCCGTTGTATAGCCAGCGGTTTTCAGGGACTCGGCCATTGTGGTTGCTTCAGCAGTGATCGGCCATTGCCCGGGAAACGGACGGCCATTGCCCGAGTCGCGATTGTTTCGGATCTCCGCATGCCCAAGGTGCTTCCCTGTGAGAAGAACACACCGAGCGGGCGCACAAACGGGGGCTCCGGTGTAATGATGCGTAAACCGCATTCCTTGTTCTGCAAG
Source organism: uncultured Verrucomicrobiales bacterium (assembly GCA_913058215.1). Taxonomy (GTDB): domain Bacteria; phylum Verrucomicrobiota; class Verrucomicrobiia; order Verrucomicrobiales; family DEV007; genus Arctic95D-9. Next base: position 13,273 of record CAJXQE010000134.1, on the reverse strand, counting down.
ACGATCAAGATTCGGCGTCTTGATTTTTGTCTGACCATAGGCCCCTACTTCGCCATAGCCCAGGTCATCAGCGAGAATAAAAACGATATTCGTCTTCTCCGCCGCAAAAACGGGAAGACTGAGAGCTGCGGCAAAAGCGCAGGAAAGAAAATATTTCATCCCTGCAATCTGGACGACAGACGGATTTCTGCCAAGCCCCTTCCGAAAAAAGGCTGACATACGCTGCTACTCCGTGCCCTCAGAAAAAATGCACTGATTCCTCAGGCAAGCACATCCTTGATGACATGCCCATGAACATTCGTCAGTCGCCGCTCCAGGCCATTGTGGTAATAGCTCAAGCGCTCATGATCGAGTCCCATCAGGTGTAAAATCGTTGCATTGAAATCGTAGACCTCAACGGGATCTACGGCGGCCTTGAATCCAAACTCATCGCTTTCCCCGTAACTGATTCCCTTCTTCACTCCGGCTCCGGCGAGGAAGCAGGTGAATGCACTCGGGTTGTGATCGCGACCCGTTCCATTCCCCTGGAGGAAAGGCATACGCCCAAACTCAGTTGCCCAGACAATCAGCGTATTTTCCAGCAAACCGCGCCTCTTCATATCACGAATCATTGCCGCAGTCGGTTGATCCATGATCTCCGCCTGCATCGCATGGGTGTCAGCAATATTCGAATGCGAATCCCAGTTTGTGATGCCGTTTCCGCCACTCGGGTCACTTCCGTTGAAGAGTTGGACAACGCGGACACCTTTCTCAATCAGGCGACGGGCAAGGATACAGTTTTTCGCGTATTCCTTTTTCAAATCCGATCCTTCGTCGGTCCCGTATTCCTTGTGAATCGATTCGGGTTCAGCTGAAAGATCCATCATTTCCGGGACAGACATCTGCATCTGTCCGGCGAGTTCGTAACTTGCCACCCGGGCAGCAAGATTGGCATCGCCGGGAAATTTCTCGAGGTGATTTGCATTGAGTCGCTTCAAAAGATCCACGGTCTTTTTGTCATCACCTGCAGTGAATGCTTCCGGCCTTCCCAGGTTAGAGGGAGGATTCTTCGCATTGAAATCCGTTCCCTGAAATGCCGCTGGAAGGAAGCCGTTTCCGAAGTTGTTCTTTCCGGATCGAGCCAGGCCCCGCGGATCATTGATCGCGACAAAGGCCGGGAGATCTTCGCAATCAGATCCAAGCGCGTATGTGACCCAGGCACCAAAGGAAGGAAATCCTTCCATGGTGAATCCGCTGTTCATAAAGTTTTCACCTTGAGGGTGAGCACTGGTCTGAGTGGTCATTGAGTGGATGTAACAGAAATCGTCCGAAAGATTCCCAAGATTGGGAAGAAGCTCAGAGGTCATCTTTCCACATTCACCTCGTGGTTTAAAATCCCAGAACGGCTTTGCGATATTTCCGGACGGACCTTCAAAAGTGACTGCCGGAAGTCCCGGAGGCTTCTGCCCGTGATATTTGTAGAGGTCCGGCTTGTAGTCGAATGTATCGACGTGACTTACCGCCCCGGGGCAATAAATCACCAGCACCTGTTTCGCAGCACTGTGCATGTGCCCCTTTCTCGGAAGATAGGGATTGTCCGGATCGATCGTCGGCCGGATGGGTGACTTCCCGCTGAAATCAGACGGCTTCTCTGACTCCGCCGCCAGCAACTGAGCGAGCCCCAAACCGCCCATGGAGAAGGCTGTGTTGCGCATGAAGTTACGGCGATCAAGCAGACCACGCCCGTGAAGGGAAATGTTTTCAGATTCGTTCATGGGTTCAACACGTTGTTCAGTTCAGCTGTGAGATTCGCTACCACTTCCGGATTTTCATCGGCGACATTGATCGTCTCTGTTGGATCTTCATCGTGATCAAAGAGTTCTACAAAAATGGGCTCTTTGGAAAGGTCCCGGTAGTCTTTCCAGAGAATGAGACGGTATCGATCCGATCGAACGGTGTATCCCATGAGATGCTGTTCGAAAAATTCACGATCCCAGGTATCCCCCTGTTGTTTGATGATTCGTTCCTCCACCTCTTCAATGAGTGGTCCAAAGAAAGTCTCTCTCATTTCATCAGACAAAGGATTCGCCGCCCATTCCCGCAGAGCCGGATTGGGAAACTGACTCACTGCAACTTCCTTCCAATTTTGGTCGGGATCTTCGAGCAATGGAGCAAAACTCTTTCCGACGATGTGATCCGGTTTCGGGAGACCGGCGAGTTCGCAAAGAGTCGGGTAAATATCAACCAGCTCAACCAGGGCATCGGTAGATTTACCACGCGCCTTCATTTCCGGGCTGGAAATCATCAGGGGAACCCGGGTCGCTATTTCGTAGTTCGTCGCTTTCCCCCAAATCCCCATTTCACCGAGATGCCAACCGTGATCACCCCAGACAATGATGATCGTGTTGTCATCAACCCCGGCATCCTTCAGCGCAGCTATCATCTTTCCAATGTTGGCATCGACATAGCTAACACTCGCATAATAGGCATGAAGCAAAGTGCGGGAAAGGTCATCCCCCATCGGGCCGATCTTGGGAATATTCGCCCGGACACGCAATTCAAACGAAGCATGGCGCCCCATTTCTGCTCCGCCCTTTGGTCCGGAAGTCTGAGAAGGGAGTTTAATTTTTTCCCGATCGTAGAGATCCCAGTATTTTGTCGGGGCCACCCAGTTGAGATGTGGAAGCTTAAAACCCAGCGCCAGGAAAAATGGTTTCTCCGGTTTTGTTCCCACCATGTCTTTCAGTGTCGCGATGGCGACCTCGGTATTCCATCCGTCGATATAAGCATGATCGGGAACGTCGTAGCTCTCGTATGCCGGTCCGCTCGCAAGCCCTTTCTTCGAGGCCTCACCGTACTTTTCAAACATCTCCTTTTTGTAACGCTGATGCAGCTCGTGATTTTTCGGATCGGCAAAGGTGTATCTCGGTTTCTTGAATGGTGTCTTTTTCACCGCAGGCATTCGACTCCAGGATTGAGGATCATCCCCTGGACGGTGGAAAATCTTCCCACTGGAAACGGTCTCGTAACCATTCGCCATAAAATGTTGAGGCAGGGTAATCACATCGGGGTTGAGATCGCGAAACTGAACATAGTTGTGAGTGATTTGCGTTTGATCAGGACGCAGACCAGAGAGAAGGCTGGCTCGTGATGGCGAACAAATAGCCTGCTGGCAGTAGGCCCGGTCAAAACGCAGGCCGCTAGACGCCAGCGCATCCAGGTTTGGTGACTTCACCGCATCAGAGCCATAGCAACCGAGTTCCGGCCGAAGGTCATCGATGGCGATGAAGAGAATGTTAGGACGATCTGCCGCGTGGGTAGTGGCAGCGAAAAGCAGAAAAAGTAAGACGAGGCGTTTCATGTGGTTATAGCGCAGAAGGATTAAGGCAGAAAGGCGAACTCATTGGAGTTAATGAGACTTCGGCAAACGATTTCAAGGCCGCTCGTCTCAACGATTTCTTTACAAATCTCCAACTCATCCGCAGTCGGTTGTCGATTGATTAACAATTCAAAAGATCGTGTAAGGGCATCGTCCGGCCGCTCCTCTACCGCCCTCTCAGCAATCAGTTTGCATTGCTCCACGACAAAAGGACTATTCATCAAGTTCAGAGCCTGTAGCGGTGTCGTTGAAACAGGACGCTTCGCCCTCACCTGACCACAATCCGGGAAATCGAAAGCGGTGAAAATCTGGTCATCCACCCGGCGCATCCGCTCCTGATAGATCATCCGCCGCCAGGTTTCCTCACTGTGATTATCCACTACCTGCCACTGGGCATAAGTCTTTTTCACATTGTGAATCCGAAAACTTCGCCCGCCGATCTCAGTCTTCAACTTTCCTGATGCTTGCAGGATTCCGTCGCGAATCACTTCGGCCGCGACCCGCTGCGGTGGAAATCTCCATAAAAGAGAGGCCCCGGCATCAGCCGCAATCTTGGTTTCGTCCGGCGCACTGGATCGACGGAAAGCATCGGTCATCACGAGTTGGCGAATCATGGTTTTCATCGACCAGCCTTTCTTCACGAAATCCACCGCCAACCAATCGAGCAATTCCGGGTGGGAAGGAAGCGCACCGGCAGCTCCAAAATCACTGGGAGTCGGGACGATTCCGGTTCCAAAAACATGGTGCCAGATCCTGTTCACTTTCACCCGGGCCGTGAGTGGATTGTCAGGATTAGTCAGCCACTCTGAAAACCGCATCCGCCGTTCGGCATCGGCTGTTTCTGAATTAAGTCCCAGATCCCCGTCGATGATAGAAAAACCGGCAGGCATAACCTCATCTCGCGGATTCTCCGGGCTCCCCCGGTGAAGAACCTGGGTAGCGCCCGGCTTTGCATTAAAACTGCCAACAAAACTGTGTTGGGGACCTTCTTCACTGATCTTAGCAATGAGTTCATGCAAACGCTGCGAAGCCTTCTTCATCTCCGGATTCTTATTGAGCAGCGCCTTCGCCCAGCCCACATTGCCGATTTCCTTCCAACTCCCGTCTGGATTCTGTGCTTTGATCTTAAATCCCGGAGCAAAGTATTTACTGTTTTTCTCGAGATAATCGGTCTCAAAGAAATACTCGCGGTTACTGCTGATGCGGAAGCGATTCACTTCCTTTTCTTCCGGCAGATGAATCTCCAGCCATGGCATTTCCTTGCTGTCCTTCGGCACATTGGTTCTCCAGGCCATCGTTCCGAAGACCCCGTCGTTTGCCGTAGAGACAACGTTGCCCGTTTTTGTGAGCTTCTCATCAGCGACCAGCGTGGTTCCCTTTGATGCCAGAGCCAGGTTATCGTTGTATTTCTCCGTGCCGAAAAGCTGGAGTTCATCAACTCCGAAATTTTTCTTCGCAAATTCAATTCGCAGAGCTTTCGTTTTTGTTGCAGGGAAATTCAGTTCAAGAAAGCCGCCCCAGTCTTCAGTATACTGCCCGACACCTTCACGAAGCTCCTTCCGCTTCCCGAACATCTCTTTGCGAAGCTCTTTCGCCCTCTGCTGACGTGGATGATCTTCAGAAAATTCAGGATATCGCCCTGCAAATTCCACCCCTTGAAAGACAGCCGTAAGCGAATAGTAATCCTGAATCGAGATGGGATCGAACTTGTGATTGTGACAGCGTGCGCAACTGACGGTCATCCCAAGCAAGGACGCCCCTACGGTTTGCATAATTTCGTCCATCCGGTCGGCCCGGGCCTGGCGAATCGCTGTCGGCTCGCGTCCCACCGTCGCAGCGGGCACATGCGGTCCGGCGACGAGAAATCCTGTGGCTTCTCCCGCTCCCATCTGATCACCCGCAAGTTGCTCGCGAACAAATCGATCATAGGGAATGTCTTCATTGAATGCCCGGATGACATAGTCACGATAGATCCAGGCATTTTTGCGATACAGGTTGGCTTCAGATCCGTTCGTTTCCGCCCAACGAATCACGTCGAGCCAATGCTGGGCCCAGCGTTCCCCAAAATGTGGTAACGCGAGCAACTCATCAACAAGCGAGGCATAGGCCCCCTCCGCGTCCTTTTCAAAATCAGCCTGGAATTTCTTGACCCTTTCCGGCTTTGGGGGAAGTCCAGTCAGGGTCACCGAAACCCTGCGAATCAAGGAGCGTGCATCGGCTGCCTCATTCGGCTCGACTCCGGCTTCCTTCAATTTCGCCAACAAGAATGCATCAATCGCGGAAACCTGTTTTCCCGTTTCCGGAACTTTGATGTCGTCCACCGGCTGAAGCGACCAGTGATCCGTCGTTTCCTTCAAAACCGCATCCATCTGGCCCGGCCATTCCGCACCTTCCTCGATCCATTTGGTGACGAGAGCGACCTGCTCTTTCGTGAGCGGATCTCCCTTTGGAGGCATCAGCATATCGGGATCACTCCCGTCAATGACTTCAAGTAGATAACTGGCCTTCGAATCTCCCGGCACAAGGGAGGCAATCCCGGAGTCACCGCCTTTCAACATGGTGGGGCGTTGATCAATCCGAAACTCTGACTTCTGCTTGTCCGGACCGTGACAATCGAGACAATGCTCCTCAAAGATCGGGAGGATTTCTTTTTCAAAATCGACAGCCCCAATGGATTCCGCAAGGAAACCAGCTGTCAGGAGAGGCAAAATAGAAGTCAGAAATCGAAGATTCATCACCCTAATACTACCTCAGGGTAAAGAATCTAACGTAGAAAATTCGGAAGAATCACCTTTCCTGGTTTCAACCGGGATTCCTCTTTACCATGACACTGATCGGCCACGGATAGGAGTGGATGTTTCGCCCACAATCCTTCTACTTTGAAAGTGAGGCTCAAGGCATCATGCCTGGGTAAAACACTTCGCTCGATGTTTGGTGGCAGAGAGTGTTTTCACAGACCGTCGCTTCATCCCAACTACCTGCTGTCGTATCTACAAAGCACCAGTGGTTAGCGACGGCGGCAGCAAAACCGTGTCGATCACATGAATGAGCCCATCGACACATTTCACATCGCTATTAAGCATCGCCGCTTCATTTACCCGAACTTTCCCATCAGCAAACCCAAACTGAATCATTTCCCCTTGAATCGTCTTCGCCGACTTCACTTTCAGTGCATCACTGAGTTCGGTTGAACCGGTGACCACATGGTAGGAAAGAATCTCCACAAGCTTCTTCTTATTTTCAGGTTTCAGCAGATCTTCCAAAGTCCCTTTCGGTAATTTGGAAAACGCCTCATCCGTCGGAGCAAATACTGTCAGGGGATTGTCCCACTGGAAAAACGCCGTCAACCCGGCGGAATCCAGGGCTTTTTTCAGAGTGGTGAAACGCCCATCACTGACCGCAGTCGTAATGAGACGCTCCGCTCGGGCAGGCTTCTCTTCGCTTATAGATTCCTGCCCGGTAATGCTCCCCTGCCCTTTTCCATAGGTCCGAATCCATTCCACTTCCATGTCAAACGGGGCATCCTTTTTATCTCCCAGTAGAATTCCGATCCGCTGAATATTCGCAGGGTTAAATTTCTCATCCGGCAAGTCGCGACCGCGAAAGCTGCCCTTGAATTCCGAGAACGGAATCTGCACCTGTGACCATTCTCCCTTTTCGGTTTCAAAATTGGCAGAAAAGGAAACTTCCATTCCCCGAAAGCGGGCGTCCGTCACGAGGCGTGCAGTGTATGCGCGACCGTCCCCTTTCACCTTGATGAGCAATCCGAGATCCTCACTCAAATCGAACTCGACTCCTTTACTCGTCACCATGGAAAAGCCCCCGTTATTTTTCGTCGAAAGATCCCCCCAGAATTTGAGCACATCGCCATCAGTCATTTCCATATTTCCCTCGGAGAGACCGCCCATCACACCGTCATTCACAATCAACCAACCAAACTTTTCATTTTCACCATCAGAAAATTCAGTGACCGATTGACCGCGCCAGGTCTCCTTGGACTCAGAGAGGGCAACTGTTTGAGAAAGAACCAAGGCCGACATAACAAATAACAATAATTTCATCTCTTTCGATACGGTTCGCGGAATAAAACGGATCTCTTTTTTCGTGGAGGCCGAGCATCCTCGCGGGACATTTCCCGGATTGCGGATTGATTTAGTGAGTCGATGATTCTTCTTAAGCCTATGAAAATACCAGGACTCCGTGCAGCAGATGAAAAAGTTCAAGGCCTCATCCACTTCGGGCGCATGTTGGACAAAATCAGACTGGATCAAGCAGGCACCCTTCCCGATGGCTACTTCCTCGGTGATGGAGATCCTTCCTGGTGGGATGCTCGCTGCTGCCGCTTCCTGCGAGTGAATTACGACGAACTCGCTTCACAAGTTCGCGACGGCCTCGACGATGACGCTGCTCTCGCGTGGTGTTTCAAGCACGGCCGAAAACCCAACGAGGAAGAAATCGAAGTCTGGAGCACTTTTATCCTAAAGCGGGGCTGGCGCGACGACTCCGGACTACAAGCCGAAAAAGAATCGTCCGGCTTTGGAGATCACGATGACATTCAGACCTATGTCGACTTGTTTAAGGCAGAAGAAGCCTGATGCTTCCTCCACCCAAAATCTTTTCACAAACTCTCATGATTTTCCGACTCCTTTTCTTCTCCGCTCTCACCTTCGCCTTTGTCCCGGCACTCACAATCGCAGGCGATGGCCCCAACGTCATCCTCATGATGACCGATGATCAGGGGATCGGCGATTTCGGAGCAATGGGAAACGAACTTATCGAGACACCGAACATCGATGCGATGGCAGCCAAGAGTGGCAGCCTAACAACCTTCTACGTTAGTCCCGTTTGCTCTCCGACCCGGGCTTCGCTCATGACGGGGCGCTACAACCAGCGGACACGCTGTATCGACACCTGGCTCGGTCGATCCATGATGGACACCGATGAATTCACGGTTGCCGAAGCCCTTAAAAACTCAGGGTATCGCACAGGAATTTTCGGGAAATGGCATCTCGGTGATTGCTACCCCATGCGGCCACAGGACCAGGGGTTTGATGAGGTGCTCATCCATCGCGGCGGCGGCCTCGCCCAGCCTTCTGAGCCCCTTGAAAACGGGCGACGCTACACAGATCCGATTCTTTTTGATGAAACAGGAGAAGCAGTTCAGAGCAAGGGCTTCTGCACCAATGTCTACTTCGACGCTGCCATGGACTTCATCGACGACAATGCTGATGATCCCTTTTTCATCTACCTCCCTACGAATGCTCCACACGGTCCTTACCATGATGTTCCCGAAGAATTGCGGAAGCACTACATGGAAAAAGATCTCACAGCTCTAATGGCGATCCCTCCGAAGAATGCCTCGCAGAAGGAGAAGAATCAGGATCAACTCGCCCGTATCGCGGCGATGATCACCAATGAAGACCAAAACGTAGGTCGCCTCCTGGAGTTTCTAAAGTCCAAGGAACTTTTGGAGAACACGATGATCATTCGGATGAACGACAACGGCCCTAACTCACTCCGCTATGTTGGCGATCGCCGCGGAATGAAGTCCCACATCCATGAAGGAGGCATCCGCTCTCCCATGTGGATGCACTGGCCCGCCAAGGTGAAAGCCGGAGCCACCCACAATGGACTCACCGCTCACATCGATATCATGCCGACCATCCTTGATGCCTGCGGAGCCAAACGCGGACCGCACGATCTCGACGGGAAAAGCTTTCTTCCCCTCCTCACCCAGGAGGGAAGCACCAAGTGGCAGGAAGATCGGCAGATCGTGATCCAATCCCACCGCGGCACTGAGGTCGTCGAATACAATCACTTCATGATCCGCAAGGGGGATTGGAAATTGCTCCATGCCTCTGGTTTCGGAAGCGAAAGCTTCGATGGCGAACCCAAGTTCGAGCTCTACAACCTGATTGACGATCCTACCGAGGCGACCAACCTCGCCGGGGAGAAACCGGAAGTCGTCGCCCGCCTTAGGAAAGACTACGAAGCCTGGTATGCCGATGTCTCCAGCACCCGGCCCGACAATTACGCGCCACCGCTTCCTATCGTCGGAACAAAACATGAAAACCCGACTGCACTGACGAGACAGGACTGGATGGGCACTACCTGGAAGGTCGAGGGACAAGGGCACTGGCTCGTCAATGTTGCCAAGCCGGTGACGGCCGATATCGAAGTGATATTTCATCCTGATATTGTGACCGGGAATGAAGCTGAGATTGTGCTGAAGCTTGGAGAAAAAACCCACAAGGTTAAGTCCAGGGGGCAGAAGATTGGCTTAAAGGGAATCAGCCTTCCAAAGGGAGAGTTGAGGATCGAAGCTGTTCGGAGTGAAGGTGACCAACACGCTGGCGCCTGGCACATCGTCGTCGATTGTAAATAGACTGAAGGAGTTCCAAAGAACTGCCCCTCACCGCCCCGCCCGGCTTCCCTCAAAAATCGCGGCAATCTCCGCTTCACCCAGGGCAGCCTGAAAAATCGCGAACTCGTCCATCCGTCCATTGAGGTGACGAATCGCGAACCAGGGATCTTCACGGAATGGCTGCCCCCAGTTTCCAATCTCACCATTTCCGATACGGAGGGTCTTGACGAGAAACTTGTCGATAATTTCCTGAGTCGATACCTGTTTCCCGTTCACGTAATGAGACACCACACGAGCTTCAGGATCAAAGACTGAGGCAAGGTGGATCCATTTTCCGGCCATGGCCATTTCCCAGACAGGAGGAGAAAAGTAAACGCGATGCAGCCCGGCATCATTCGGTGCACCGGGATTCGGTTTTGAATCGTCGACCATCACGGAAAGCATCAGAGCGCCGTCTTCCCGAATCTGCCAGTGCGGCTCTCCGGTCTCGTAACCATCGCCCATGAAAAGCGCGTTGTAGACCCGGTCGAGGCTGTCGATTCTGACCCAGGCGGAGAAAGTAAAGGCGGAAAACTCACCGGGAATATTCACCCGAACTCGGGAACCCGGACGACGGAATTCGAGAGCGGATTTCATTCCCGGCCAGCGACCGTCCACCGGTTCGGCGAGAACAACGGCCCCGTCGAATTCGGGATTTCGCGGAACGGTGAGGTTGGGGATCAGGCCCTGATTCTGCTCCCGATCAAAAGAGTAATAGGCAATGAGCCGCTCGTCTTTCGCAAGCGAGTCCCGATGGTCTTTCCACCGGTCAAAATCCGATCGAACTTCATCGAAAACACGGCTTCCAAATTTCTTCACATCAGGAAATGTCAGTTGCCCGCTTGTGGTAGCAACGGGAGGGCCATCGGGATCCAGAGAAAAGGACGCACCCTTCTTCATCAGTTGTTCCTCTTCTTCATTGTGACGAACCGCAATCTCACCATCGAAAACTTCGACATGCCCGACACCGTCCCTAACCCGCAAACCAAACTCAGTTCCCAGATCGATAATTTCACTCGAAGGCGCATGAAGCTTAAATCCCCGCGCAGCTGGCGGAACCTTCATCCGGACAGCTCCCTCGCGGCAGGTCGCCTCCCAGGCTGACTTCACTGAAATCTCGGCAGGCCCTTCGACGGTCATAACAGCTCCGGAAAAGAACTGTATCTCAGCCGTTCCGGAAGCGAGGTGGAAAACTTCTGCTCCAAGTAGATCCCCTTCTCGCTTGCCTGCTTTTGGATCCTTCCAAGTTGGATCGAAAAGGTTTCCTATCACGGCAAAGCCTTGAGCGGAGGCACTTTCTTCCCTGGGGATCCAGTCTGACCCGGATTGCCAGGACATCAATCCGAGACCAAGGAAAAACGCTAAAGCAGCAGCAGCTGCGATAGGGGCGAGACGTGGAAAAGATAGAATTTTGGATTGGCTCTCGACTTCAGGAACTGTTGGATTTTCGAGACTAAGCCAGGCGTCCGCTTCCTCTCCATTAGCGCCACATTCAGAGGCAAGGCCACTATCGACAGACAGGCATCTCCGCATCACCGCCCGGAGTTCAGAACTCTCCGCCATCCGGTTTTGGAGCGACTCAAAATCCTTCGCATCGATAGTTCCATCCAGATAGGAATCGATCCAGTTTTTCTCATCGGGACCAAGATCGGAAAATTTCATCAGACTCCCTCCAGAGGTTCAATTTTCGACTCCACGCATTCCATGACCTGATGACGAAGGCGTTTCAGGCGCATATAAAAAGAAGCGGCCGAGGATCCCGCTTCCTCCGCCAGTTCTTTCACCTTCACCCCGGGGGTGTAGGCGAGTGTCAGGAAATTCCGCTGCTTTTCCGGCATTGCCGCCAGACAGAATTCGAGAGCCTCATGTTCCGCTTTCCGCGTATCTATTTCTTCCATTCCCTCTTCGGCCATCAGGTCGAGTATATCCTCCCGGAAAACGAGTCGGTCTCTCGCCATTTTCCTGCGATAGGCGAGCGACTCGAAACGGGCGATGACGCAGGCCCATTTCATGAAATGAGTGTCCGGATCGTATTGATCGAACTTTTTCCAAATCACCATTGCCGTCTGTTGAAGTACCTCGTCCGCATCCGTCGTCGTCGGCAAGAGCGAGCGGATAAATCGCCGGAGGTCAGGCTCGAATTGAGCAAAGCGTTGCACAAACAACTCGTAGTGAGCGTCGTCCGGGGATCTGGGTGTATTTTCTGCAGCGGCCATGGCTTACTATACCATCACTGCCGCTCGCAGGAAAAACTAACGACTTAATTTCGAGCAGTAGAACGGAATGGCATTCCGTCCACGTAGCCTATCGGCGAGTTGCTTCGGCGGGATTCTTCGCAAACGGAATGGCATTCCGTGCTACGGCAGAGAGCCTATTTCAATGACCCTACAAGCCCGTCGAGCGCTGTTTGCAATTCAGCATATTTCTTCTTCGCCTTGCCCGAAAGCCCATTGACTTTCAAAGGCGATTTCTCCAAAGGATCATTTTTCAAATCATAGAACGCTCCTTTGTCATAAAGTTTCCAGTCCGGCGCCCGAACACATCGTTTTCCCTTCAGGTCGATATAAATCCAGGGGCGCTCCTCTTTTCTTTTTTGCCCAAACAACACGGGAGCAAAACTTTTACCGTCCCTTGCCACGCCATCACTTTCCAGCCCTGCCACCTCTGCGACCGTCGGCAGGTAGTCTGTAAGATCGACCATGTCTTCGACCACACTTCCCGCTTTGATTTTCCCGGGCCAGCTCGCGATCAAGGGGACACGGGTTCCGGTATCATCAAATTTCCCTTTCCCACCGGGAACGATCTTCCCGTTCTGAATCGACAGCACACCCGGTCTCACCATTTCCCCTTTCTCATTCACGTAGAGATAACTCGCCTTGGGAGTTCCATTGTCGGTGGTGAAAATGACAAGCGTATTATCGCGGACGCCAATTCGTTCAAGGCCATCGACGAGCCGCCCTATCATGTCATCCATCATGCTCATCATCTCGGAGTAATTCATCCACCGGCCATCCCGGTAGTAGGCAACGTGTTCTCCCTTCAGATCGTCTGTCACATCATGACAAAGCGCCATCGGGTAGTAAGCGAAAAACGGTTTTCCCTCGTCGTGACTTTGCTCCATGAAGTCGATCAAGAACTCAGTGTAGAGCTCCGGACCGGTCTGACCGCTGGTGTCATTGCGAAGCTTCCCATCCTGATAAATCAATGGATCATCAAACCGCCCTCCTTCGTGCCAGCCAAAAAGGCACCACTCGTCGAAACCGGTTCGGCCCGGTTGTTGAAGATCGTTCTTCATCATGCAAAGCTGCCACTTGCCCGCCACGGCCGTTGCATATCCAGCATTCTTCATCCGGTCGCCGATGGAAATACCTTCACCCGCATCCGGATAACCTCCCCACTTCGAGCCTTCTTTTCCAAATCGAAAAGGGTAACGCCCTGTCATAAGACAAACACGCGATGGATGACCTGTCTCTTATACACATCTCCGAGCCCACGAGACCGAGGCTGATCTC
>CAJXQE010000133.1 GCA_913058215.1 uncultured Verrucomicrobiales bacterium | reverse complement strand
ATCAGCCTCGGTCTCGTGGGCTCGGAGATGTGTATAAGAGACAGGCCTGAGCATGCCCTTCTGATGCAGAATGTGGGTGATGCCATGATTCTCCGCGCGACCATCATTTCGCGAATCGAAGAAGCCAACATCGAACAAAGGGAGGATGTCCGGAAACGCCTTCTTACTTTTGTCGTAGTCGGCGGCGGCTATTCCGGTGTCGAGACTGCCGGTGAGATGCTGGATATGCTCCGCGGCATCGCAAAATACTATCGTCGGATTGATCCCGAAGAAATCCGGGTCATCCTTGTTCACAGCCGCGACCGGGTTCTCAACACCCTCAGTGTCGACCTTGGCGAATATGCCGGAAAGAAATTGAAGAAGCGCGGATTGGAACTCGTTCTCGAAGAAAGAGTGGGTGCCGTAACCGCCACTAAAGTTTACCTCCAGTCGGGAGCAGTCATCGATACCAACACCGTGGTATCCACCGTCGGAAACGCACCCAACCGCGTGATTCGCGAACTCTGCGATTCGACCGACATTGAACATGAGCGGTATTGGATCAAGACTGACGCCAACATGCAGGTTCCCGGTTACGATTTCCTCTGGGCTGCCGGAGATTGTGCTGCGGTTCCTTTTCCCGGTGGCGAAGAGGGCCAGCGTTGTCCGCAAACTGCCCAGTTCGCAATGAGGCAGGGCGAGAACCTTGCTGAGAATATCGTGAAACACATTCAAGGGCAGGAGATGAAACCTTTCGGATTCAAAGGTCTCGGAGAACTCGCTTCGATCGGTCACCACACCGCCGTTGCCAATATCATGGGGATGCAGTTCTCCGGGTTCATTGCCTGGTTCATGTGGCGCTCCATCTACCTTTCCAAGCTACCCGGGCTCGACCGCAAGCTGCGGGTCATGATCGACTGGACGCTCGATATCTTTTTCCCACGCGACATCAATCTACTGAACCCCCGTTACACGAGTCTGTTCCGAAAAGTTCATCTGGAGCCCGACGACATCCTTTTCAATTGTGGCGAGCCGGCATTTTCTCTCTACGTAGTGAAAAGTGGACAGATTGATTTGCGAGATCGAGACGGGAAAACGGTCCGCGTCATCGAGCCGGGCGATTATTTCGGAGAACGGGCTCTCGTCCACAAGAGCGGCTATCTTTACGATGCGGTTGCATCCGGTCCCACCGAGCTTTTTTCCCTGAGCGGCTCGCTCATTATACCCTTCTTCAAAACCAGCACCCGTCTCCGTCGCGTACTCGCAAAAACGACGACGCAGGGGTCAGCCGAGGGAGAGCTAAAAGCCGTTTCCGAAAAGCTGAACACCAAACTTCTCAACCAGCCGGTTTCGGAAGTGATGCGAACCGATCTCGCAACCCTTCGAGCAGACAACACCGTCGAAGATTTGCTGGCTCTCTTCAAAACAAGAAAGTTCAGTGTCTACCCAATCGTATCAGAGGATGGAAAACTCACCGGCGGTCTTAGCCGCGAAGATTTTTTCGACTTCATCAAACGCGAGGAAGTTACTCGCGACAGCACTCTGCAGGGAGTGGAGTTGAGGCATCTCCCAATCATCCGGCCTGACGCGACTGTCGAGCACGCCCTGGAACAAATGATCCGATCCGGACGCTACAAGTGCTTCATCACCGACGAAGAAATAAATCTCCTCGGTATCCTGACGGTGATGGATCTCTTCGGCGAAGCCGTCGAGCAGGCCGTCAACTGAGCTTGGGCATCCGACATCCCGCCCTTCCAAACAAATCCTAGCGAACCCGATCCAGCAGAAACTCGCGCAGGTCGGAAATGGCCATCCTCTCCTGCTTCATCGAATCCCGTTCACGGAGGGTAACGGTATCTTTCAACTCGTCTCCGCTTTCGCCGATAGTATCGAAATCGATCGTCACGCAGAAAGGCGTTCCAACCTCATCCTGACGGCGATAGCGACGTCCGATCGCGGCAGTCTCATCGTAGGACACATTCATGAACGGAGTCAGCAGAGCCTGGATCTCCCGGGCTTTTTCAACCAACTCCGGTTTGTTTTTCAACAAGGGCAGCACCGCCACTTTGATCGGAGCCATTTTCGGATCGAAACGCATCACGATACGGGTTTCCTCTTTCCCTTTATCACCAGTAATTGTTTCCTCTTCGTAGGCTTCGCAAATCATCGCAAGAATAGTGCGGTCACAACCAGCACTCGGCTCGACGACATGAGGCAGCAGTTTCTCACCCGCTTCCTGATCCACATATTCGATCGATTTCTTGGAATGCTCTTTGTGCTTGGTCAGATCGTAGTTACCACGATAAGCAACCCCTTCGAGTTCCTGAATTCCAAAGGGAAATTCGTATTCGATATCGTAAGTCTTCTGCGAATAGTGTGCCCGCTCTCCGTCAGGAATATCGAGAACATGCAAATGCTCGCGCGGAATTCCGATCTCTTCGTAAAAAGTGAGGCGTCGCTCCAGCCATTCATCCGTCAGGGCGAGCCCGTCTTCGGGACGACAGAAATATTCAATCTCCATTTGCTCGAACTCACGGGAGCGGAAAGTGAAATTCCGCGGATTGATTTCGTTGCGAAAAGATTTCCCGATCTGGGCGATTCCGAAAGGTAGTTTGATGCGGTTGGAATCGACCACGTTTTTAAATTGCACAAAAATGGACTGCGCAGTTTCCGGGCGAAGATATGCCACGCTGCTTTCATCATCGTCATCGGCTGACGCTCCCATGTGGGTTTTGAACATGAGATTGAATTCACGGGCCTCCGTCAGCAATGATCCGTTTTCAGGATTAAACTGAGTGGTTTCCGCCACTTCTTCGGAACGCTCGCCGGCCAGCTCCAGCTTCTTCGGCGAAATCTGCTTGTCGCTGAGAAACTTGGCGTAAAACTGTTTCGCCGTTTTGCGGGCTTTGTTTTCGTCTTCGTTTCCTGTCGTCAGAACGCCGTATTCTTTCTCCACCGACCATTCACTTTCTGCGTGCGAAGCACCAGTGAACCAGTAAACCGTTCCAGTTTGTGGATCGATCTGATCAGCACGCAAGCGCGCATTGCTAAGCAGACAGTCACACATTGGATCGGAAAACCCTCCTACGTGACCGGATGCCTTCAACACATCCTGATGATTTAAAATTGATCCATCGAGCCCGAGAATGTCTTCACGCTCCTGAACATTTTTACGCCACCAGTATTCTTTAAGATTGCGTTTCAGCTCAGCTCCGAGCGGACCGTAATCCCAGCAACCATTGAGGCCGCCGTAGATTTCTGCAGATTGAAAAATGAAACCGCGCCGTTTGCACAGGCTTACGATTTTTTCCATCAGGACTGAATTTTTCTCGGCGGCTTCGTTGCTCATAGTCTTAGATACTTTCTTTTTTTAAAAGAAGAGCCACAAAATAGTCGCCCACCCCTCTAAGCAAGAGGAAAGTGGAAAAAGGATTTCTGAAAGCTTCCTGTGCGAGAATCCTGATTTTCCCTTGACCTACGGTGAATTGTGGGGAAATTGCCCGCCCTGCCGATCAATTAGGCAAAATTTTTATTTCAACCGGTACAAACGATGTCCAGACACTGTAAAATCACGGGTGCTAAAGTCACTTCAGGACGCAGAATCCACCGCAGTGGTAAAGCCAAGAAAAAAGGCGGTATCGGTCGGCACGTGACCAAAACTGTAAAACGCCAGTTCAAGCCTAACCTCCGTCAAAAGCGGGTTTGGGTGCCTGAACTCGGAAAATACGTTCGCGTTAAAGTAAGTGCCCGCGGTCTGAAAACGATCGATAAAAACGGCGCCTTCAAAACGCTTAAGGCCGCTGGCCTTATCTGATTTCTTCGGAATTGCTCTCGTTTTTCCGGTGTCAGCGTTATGCAAGACACCCCTTATATCGCCGAAGACTTTGACGGCGAAGAAGTGCTTCGTGCCTTCGAGATCGCTTTATTGGGGGTCACGCCGCGCGGATTCTCACTTTTTCATCCGGATCCTGAAGGAAACCCTGCCGCTCAATGGGTTCGCTGGCTCAATGAGTGGTTCACTCCGGTCATCGCGCCCGCCTTTGTAAAAATATACAGTCTCGCTAACGATTTTCGGATTCGCGAGATTGAGGAAGCGGAGAAACTTTTTGATGAGAAATTGAACAGAAGTTCCCGCGAAGGAAGTCTTCAGGCGGCCGAATCATTTCTCGAGGGCAAAACGAAAATGCGTCACCACCCGGAGTGGCAGCGTTTTGTCAGTCGTATATCCGAAGGAAAAACACCGGGCCATGTCCTTACTTTGGCCGCCCTTCAATCGGTGCTCTACCACCTGCCTCTGGCCTCAGCCCTTCTTGCCTACGCCCGTTTCGAATTTCAGCTCGGGATTCGAAAAACCGCAGCTGGAAGAAGCGATGAAGAGAAAGAAGCCCTTTTTCTTAAAGCTCTCCCCCATGTGCAAGTTGCTGTTCGACTAAAAATCGACCATATTTCCGACGGAAAGAATGGGGATAACCCGGGCGGGCTTCGTTCGATCTAGTTCCCCACTTCCCCTTGAAACCCTGCGATCCAAATGGCTGCGGACATCGACGAAATCACTATCACCGAAACCAAAACGGAGACCGATCTCGATACTCCGTGGAATGTTGTCGTCTATGATGACCCGGTGAACCTCATGAACTTCGTAACGCTTGTATTCAAACGCGTGTTCGGATATCCGCAGGAAAAAGCGGAAATGCATATGATGGAGGTCCACAAAAACGGCAAATCAGTCCTCTGGAATGGCGCCCGTGAGAAAGCGGAATTCTACGTTCAGCAGCTTCAGAGCCACCAACTTCTGGCGGCAATGAAAAAAGCATAGAGGCGGAAGGCCCCTTATTACCCTCGCCTTGCTACCTCTTCCTTGAGTGAGTGAAGCACATTCGGGAGAGTCGTTTTCAGGGAGGCCTTCACAATTCCTTTGGGAATTCCCAGTCCCGGATCAAGTCTCAGTCGGTAAATCACCAGGCAACGCCTCCCGTTATCGACAGGAAGAAATTTCCAATATCCGTCCATCAACTTCAAATCGCCACTTTCCCTCTGGAAATTGACTACCCCCGGAGCATGCGAAATATGCCTCACCACAAAAGTCAGCTTTTTGAAACCAATCTTCATGGTCTGTTCGATTAACTCATGGCTACCATCCTGCCCGATTATTTCTGACTTCAGCATCCCGTCGATATAATCAGCGGCAGCTTCTTTATCATCGATCACGTTCCACACTTTCGTCGGCTCAGCATTGATCAGAATAGCGGCAGTGTCCGATGGGACGGAACTATCTGACCCTGAATTTTCTAATTTAAGCATCACCGTCTGACCGGATTCCAGGCGCTTCCACTTCGCATCGTCCGGGATCAGCTGGCGGGCAGAAGGCTGAGCGAAGGCAGAAAAAGAAACCGACCAGACTGCCGACAGGGCAATGGCAGAGAGAATGAAGGAAGGGCGCAGGGGGAACATGGGAAATGTAAGGTCATTTCACGCCCTCTTTGGCGAAAAGCCACAACAAACTTCAGATCTACTAACTATTTTTCCGGAGCTTTCTTCAATCTGTCTGCTCCTCAATCGCCGGATGGAAGCGGTAGTGCCCCACAATTTCCCATGCCCGGATTCCTTTTTCCCGAACCGGACCGCCCCCGATGTTGTGGACAAACGTATCGTCCGCTACAACAACCCCAATGTGCCAGAGCCCGTTGCCGTTGAGATCCCAGGTAACCAGGTCCCCGGGAAGAAACTTGGAGTCGTCAGTCACGGGAAGTTCCGCTCCCTTCCGTTTAAAATATTTTTGAAGATTGGGAACCCGACGATGGTCGATATTTTTGTCCGCCCGCTTCAGCCCCCAATTCCGGGGATAGACTGAAAAATTTCGCTTCATGTCTTCGTGAACAAGCTTCTGCAAATCAACCCCCAGGGCCTCGCGATAGGTTCGAATGACAACATCCGTGCAGACTCCCGTTTCTTCAGGAACATCACCTCCGGGATAATCGAGGACAACATAGGCTGGGTCGTAACGCACACTCTGAGTCGTCCGATGTTCAGCCGCCTTTACAATCATAGCAGCCACCACCTGACTCCGATTTTTCGCGACTGAATCCTGCCCCGAAGATATTCGGACCAACACCCAGATGAGAAAAAGAGCAAAGGCGACGTATTTCATGATAATGACTCTACGCTTGGACGAACGAAGACCTTTCAAATTTCGAGAAAGATGGTTTTCCCTTCCCATCCTGAACGGTAAAGTTAAGGGATGATAGCTCGGCGTCCTTTCCTTAAAATTCTCGGCGGCACAGCTGCGGCAGCTTCCACCGAGTCCTTGTTCGCAAACTCGAAGGTCGATTTTCCCATCGGCGCCTGTGATTGGTCGATCAAAGAGAAGCAGGACATCGCTGCCTTCGTTACCGCCAAAGCGATCGGCTTGGAAGGATTGCAAGTCAGCTTCAGCACACCCGGATCTGAATACGATCTGAGGGACCAGAAAATCCGCCAGCATTATTACCAACGGGTCGAGGAAACCGGAATCCATTTGGCGTCAATGGGAATGGGTATCTTGAATCAAAGACCCCTCGCAACCGACCCGGAAGCGATCAACTGGGTCAGCGATGCAATTGACGTCATGGCCGCAATGAAAAAAGAGCAGCCTGACAAAGCCACCGATATTTGTCTTCTGGCCTTCTTCGGAAAAGGAGACATCAACGGCAAGCCGGAACTCTTCGATGCTGTGGTGAAAAAGTTGAAAACTGTCACCGCAAAAGCGGAAGACAATGGCGTTGTTTTTGGGATCGAATCGCTCCTGTCTGCGGATGACCATCTCCGATTGATCGAGGCCGTTGGCTCGAAATCGATTCAGGTCTACTACGATTCGGCCAATTCAGCCCGGATGGGTTACAACATTTACGAAGAAGTCGTTCAAATCGGCGGCGAGCGAATCTGTCAGATCCATTGCAAAGAAGACGGCGCGCTACTTGGTCAGGGACCCATCGATTTCAATAAATTCCGTGATTCAGTCCTGAAGGCTAAATACAAAGGCTGGCTCATCATTGAAGGCGCAATGCCCAAAAAATCCGATGTGGTAGACGCCTATACAAAAAACTACGCCCTGCTGGACCAGGTTTTCCGCAGCGCCTGAAGTCGACTACTCCGCAGAAGCACCCAGGAAAATCTTGCTGACTTTCCCGTTCTCGAAGCTGAATACAATTCCTCCGTATACGGACCCAAGGATATAAACGTCCTGACCGTCGAAGAATCCCTGATTATCCTCATCGTTTGTTGAGAGATCTTTATACGTGGCAATTACTTCCGCCTTGCTGGAACCAATTCCGATTCCCCGTCCCGTCTTCAGCTTTGAGTTTCTCTCGAGAGTGATGGAGTAAGCCCTCTTTTTTCCCGATAGTTTTGGCGAAGCCATATCCACCGAGATTCCTTTTGATGGAAATGCCCAGGTCTGAACAAATTCACCGATAGCTCCCCACATTTCATCTTTTCCTTTCACCAATTCGCCGAAGGCGCCTCCACCCACCGCTGTGTAAACTTCAGGCTCGGTAAAATTGTTTCCGATGCCTCCGATGGTTTCCACATCCATCACATCAATTCCCATCACCGAAATACTAAAAACAGTCGCCCCTGGACGATAACTCTGTGCGACCATTTCTCCTTCGGGATAAATGCCGGCATTGTCATTGGGAGCCTGGAGTCGAAACTGAAGCCCGGGAGTCCTTTCTGAAAACTCCGCGAACTCACGGGACTCGATCTCGCTCATGAATATCTCTTTGAGTTTACCAAGCCGACTCTCCACATCACTCACTTTCATCCCGACACGGATTCCTTCGGAAGTTCGATACCCTGAGCTCCTTGTTTCGATGAATTCGATCACTGCATTTTCGTCGATTGGCCCTTCACTTGATTCTTCTCCTGCGTAGAAGTTCATGAGCTGCCGGCTTTTCAAATACACTCCGATCAAAGGAATCCCCTCTCCGTCCGAGACTCTCCGGAAAGTTGCATAACGCATCGCCTTCCGTGCTTCGGAGATGGTCATTCCGATCTTAAGCTCGGCAATCGAGTAGCCGGTCACTTCCCGGCTACTGGAGGAATTCTGCGCCGCAAGCGGAAGCGAAGCAGTGAGCAGGACAAACAAAACGGTTCTGATTCCAAAATGCATCATACTTTACTGATACGATTGGAATCCATTTCCGCAATTAATGGGGTTCCTCTCCGGGAGGACGGTTGTCGTAGTAGTCCGCGCTTGAGCGATTCCAGTAGGGCGATGAATCCCACAAGGGAACAGTCGGAAGAGTGGATTCCCAGTCGCTCAGTTCCCGAAACAATTCGAGAACCCTGTCGTTCCCGGGTGAAGCAAGATCGTTTAACTCCCCCGGATCACTGGCCGGCTGAAAATACTGAGCAGGCCGGTGCGAAGGACGCAGCAGCTTGTCCTCCCCGTCAAGAACGACCGCCTGACCCTGCAAGCGCCAGAAAAGAGTGCGTTTCGGAGATGTCTTCTCCCCGGTGAAAAATGGAATCAAATTGGTTCCGTCATAGGCACCATACTTTTTCACGGCACGCTTGCGGTTGTTCTTATCTTCATGGCTTCGAGGATCAGAAAGAGGCAGTGCTTCGGATTTCGCTGCCGCGAGAAATGTGGGTAACAAATCGAGGGCGGAAGCAGGAGAAGAATACCTGCTTCCCTCAGCCAAAGTCCCCGGCCAGGACCAGATCATGGGCACGCGGATTCCTCCTTCTTTGAGACATCCCTTTCCGCCAGACAGTTGCCCGTTCCAACTCCGGTTTCCGGAAGGGCCACCGTTATCCGAGAAAAACACCACCAGAGTATTTTCAAGCTGACCACTCTCTTTCAGCCACTCCTGGATTCGACCAACACCACGATCCAGAGCAAGCATCATAGCCGCATATTTTTTCCGAACCGGGTCCTGAATGTCAGGAAACTGAGCAAGGTCTTCTTCTGTCGCATGCATTGGACCATGGGGAGCATTGTAAGACATGAATACAAACCATGGCTTCTCCTGCTTTGTCTGTTCCTTCATCCAGCCAATCCCTTCATCCGTAAAGAAATCAGTGAGGTAGTCACTAGAGAAATCCGTAACCGGTTCACCGTTCCGCTCAATAGAGTGTTTCCCCTTCGTCGGAAAATAACTGTGACTGCCTCCCAGCATTCCACAAAAATAATCGAAGCCTCGCTCATTCGGATGAAAGCCCTCCCCGATTCCCTGATGCCATTTTCCGATCAGCGCAGTTTGGTATCCCGCCGGGCGAAGATGATCGCCTAGAGTGTGCTCTCCGGGAGGAAGGCCCAGAAGCTCCGGCCTGGTGGCGTAACTTGCGTCCCCTTTGTTCAAATTCCCTTCGTATCCGAAGCGGCGCGGATCCCGCCCGGTTAGAAGGCCGGCCCGCGATGGTGAACACACGGAACTGGCCACATATCCCTGTTCGCAGAATACTCCCGATTTCGCCAAAGCATCAATGTGAGGCGTCTTCAGATACTGACTTCCCGTGTAGCCGAGGTCGCCGTATCCCATATCATCCGACAGGATCAGAATAATGTTAGTTTGTTCGGCACCTGCAATTCCGCTTATCAAAAGAGCAAATGCGAAACAGCTTCGACGAATCATTGGCAGGATCTCCATATCCTGAGAATCTGTAGACTCTCTGAATGATCGTCAAGCCCCTCTGAGGAGATTCCGCGTCATAGCCTGACGGAATCGGATCGATCCAACAAGGTGTAGTGCTCGATTCAACCCTGTTCACTCCGATACGGAAACCGGGACAAATCGAATTTTCACCCTGGCCTTTTCAAGCCCCAGTTCCTTCTTCATCAATTCCGAAATCTCACCGGCAAATCCATCAGGAGGTCCGCCGCCACTTTCCAGTTCAAAGACGAGATCGGCATTTTTACCATTCATCTTCGAACTGATTAATTTGATACCGGAAATTTCCAGTCCCGACTTCCTTGTGTGTTCTTCGACCAGAGAAACCAGTGTTGCTCTATCGACAATGGACGTGGAAGTCACTTTGGATCCGGCTCCCGAAAGCAAGACCGTTCCCAGAGGAACCATCAAAATCGCCCAGACAATCAGAAGAAGAACCACCGTCCGTCTCGACCATAGGTTTCCGGTTCCGGTCTGAGCACGAATTCCCATGGCAAAGAAAGTGAAACTCGAAGCGAGAATAATCGCGACCACATTGGTTCCAAACAAAAGTGCCGCGCCACGTGAATTTGCCCATTCGCCTAATGAAAGAGAAATTCCTACAGTCGCAATCGGTGGCACCAGTGCGGCTGCAATGGCAACTCCGGCGAGAGCAGATGAAAGGCCGGGGCGGGCAATACAATGACTTGCAGCAATCCCGGAGGCTGCCGCCACACCAAAATCAAAAAGGTTCGGCATCCCTCTTCCCGCCAACTCCGCAGTCAGTTGATCGGTCGGAGAAATGAAGCCCATGAGAATACCAATTACTAAAGCAGCAAAGAAACCAAGGAATAAGGCCTTCACACATGCCCTCATCAAAGGCAGATTCCCTTGAACCAGGGCAAGACCACTTCCGAGTAGAGGCGTCATCAATGGCGCCACTAACATCGCCCCAATCACAACAGCAACACTGTTCTGTAGCAAACCGAAAGATGCGATCGCTGTCGACAGCAACATCAATGTCATGAAATCAAAATTCCATTGGGACTGCGTCTGAAGCCGGTCAAACAAGGCAACGCGATGCTCGCGCTCCAACTGCGGAATCCTCAAGGTGAGAAACCGTTCCAACGAATCTTTCACCCGATGAGTTACGGGCTTTCGTTTTCGCAATACAGCCACAGCCATTCCGTCATCTCCGTCGAGGAGCGAAGGTGGAACTTCACCGAAGAGTTTGCGTTTTACTGCAAAACTGTTGGAGGCTCCGATTAAGATCAGATCGTAATTCCCTTCCTGAGCCGCCTGTGCAATCCCTTTGCCAACATTATTGGCCACGACGACCTCGGGCTGAACATGATCGGCACCGTTAGAGTCGACACCGGCTTCACCAAGCACACGTTCCAGCACTCTTAATCCAACGGCGCGGCCATCTTCCTCACCGATCTCAGGCTCCACAAACAAGGGAGTTACTTTCCCCTTAAAGTGGCTCGCCACTTTGCTGCCAAGCTTCAATGCGACAAGGGAATGGGGGCCACCAGCAGACGGGACAAGAACGCTATCGCATTCCTCGACCCGCCGCGTTCCCAGTCGAATCATGACAGCATCACAAACAGCGCGGTCAAAAATACCCCGGTTCAACTGAAGAAGATTTTCTTCGATCCCCTTCACACGGTTCTGCCCCAGAACCAGAATCCTCGCGGATACTTTGCGAACCTCATCGAGAATCAAATCTTCTCCCATCAGGGATTGATCCAAGGGCGTTATCACTAACTCCGGAACCGTGGCATGATTCTCCGCCCACCCGTCGAGGCAATCTTGCACAAAATCTTTGTCGACCTTCGTGGAATGAAAAACCACCAGTCGCTCATCTTCCTCTGCCAGGGCGAAAAGAAGACTCCAGCGAATCAAGCCTTCGGCTTCTGCATCCGAGTGAACCAGTGCAGCTATCGCCATTTGTCCGAAAATAATTCAGGGTTCGAAATGATCAAACCCACGGCTAATTGCGACGATTGAAAAGGTTCTTAAAGAGTCCTCCCTTTCGAGGCTGGGCCGGGCGTTCCCTCTGCTGAGCTTCCTGCTCCTGCTGAGCTTCCTGCGCCATTCCCTCGAAGGCAGCGGCTGCTTCAGATGTACGGAAGATGGAATTGGACGATGGCTGAGCCACGTATTCCTCTACGGATTCCCCCGCTGCTTCACGAAGAACTTTGGAGGCTTCGATCACTTCTGTATAATGATCCTCCGTCAGGTATTGATTGAGAAATTCACCGACAACGGGCGCTGCTTTTTTTCCGCCACTGACTGACTCACCGGGTTCCCCTTCGTAAATTACCGCGAAAGAATAGATTGGGAACTTCGCAGGAGCAAAGCCAGCGAACCAGGCGATGTTTTGCTTCTGGGCAGGTTTCCACTGTCCGGTTCCCGTTTTCCCGGCAACGGTGATTTTGTGATAGGCGCGCTTGCCGGTGCCATTCCCGCTGTTCACCACGTTATACATTCCTTTTCTGACAACCGAAAGCGCGTAGGGGTCGACATTCAGAGAATTTACCATCTCTACAGGAAAAGTGCGCTCCAACTCGTTGTTCAAATCCTGAATCTGCATTACGAGGCGCGGCTTCAGTACCTGCTCCCCGTTTCCAATCGCCGCCATCATTCTGGCAATCTGAATCGGAGTGGTTTCCACTTTTCCCTGACCGATACTCATCACCGCTTCATCACCATCAGACATCCCGTGCCCGTATTGAGTCAGCCACCACCGATTGGATGGGATAAATCCTTCCGATTCATTCAGCGGTAGGCCGGTTTTCATTCCCAGTCCCAAACGTGTCGACATGCTGCTCATGGTGTCAGCTCCACCATTGATCGCCACTTCGTAAAACCAGGTGTTACAGGAGCGGGCCAAGGCATTTACGACATTCATCGCCCCCTCCCCCTTGGTGTTCCAGTTTCGCATTGTCAAATTGCCGATCGTCCAGCTTGAAGGACATCCATACATGTCGTGGGGCGAAAGAAAACCGCTATCCAGAAAACCGAGTGCCACCGGAACTTTATAAGTTGATGCCGGAGGATACGAACCTCGATAGGCTCGGGGATAGAGGGGCTTTTCAGGATCATTAACCAGCGCGCTGTATTTATCCTGAGAGATAGACGGAATGAAATCGTTGGGATTGAACTGCGGAAAGCTCGCCATCGCCAGAACATCCCCGGTTCGGCAATCCATCACAACCATGGCGCCCCGCTTCACTCGTTCGGCCAAAAGTGATTCACAGATTTTCTGCATCTCGAGGTCAATGGAGGTGACGACGTTGTATCCGGGCTTGGGACGGGCAAGCACATCCTCTTTAATTTTCGTTCCATCGCCTTCGAAGAGAACATTGACCCGACCGGAAGTTCCCCGCAGATCGCTCTCGAACGCTTTTTCAAGCCCGTCCACACCCACTCCAGTGCCCCAGAGTGGCTCATCATTCACGATCTCACCAGTGCTTCGGGGCGGGCGCTTTCCAACATATCCAAGAACGTGAGAGAGAACTTCGTTCTGTGGATAATGCCTCATGTAGACGGGGTGCAATGTCAGCCCCTCCATCTTCTGCCGACTCAATTCATCGATCTCAATATCCGTCAGAACAGAGGAAAATGTCAGCGGGAACCAACGGCGCTTCCGGTAATGTTCCACTACCGTTTTTCCGGGCAAATCCCATTCGGATCCCAAAATATTGTTTACGTGAATGATCCTTTCCCCCGCGTATTGGAGAATTTTTTCGTTTTCCACGTTCTCACCGAGAAACGGGAATGTCAGAGCGGCATAGAAAGACACTTTACTCTGAGCCAGCGGATATCCGTTGCGGTCCAGAATCTGTCCACGCGGAGCAGGAATACTGAAAGTAAACGTCCGCGCCTCTGTTCGGGTTAAAATCGATGAACCGAGCTGCCCCGGTTTTGTAGGGGTGGATTTTTCACGAAGATCAACCGCCTTAACCGGGGTACTATTGGGATCGGAATCTCCAATCTTTTTCACCGTGGAATCCTCTGCGGCAACTTTTTCTTCAACAGTCGCATCGACCGCCATTTCCGTGTCCTCTTCCTTGGAAACTGGCTTCCCTTGAATCTCAGCAGGAATTTCAACTGCGACTGCTTCCGTCGGCAATGTCGCCGGCATTTCCAGGGCAGTCGGATCCCCCAATTGAAATCCAGTATCCACATCCGTCACGGGCTGCGGAGCAATGTCATTTTCATTTCCCTCAATCACCAGGGGCTGCGCTTGCACGACTGGACGCTGCTCAATCGCCGGAGCATCTGTCTCCTGAGCATTCAATTGCGCTCCCGGTAAAACCGCCAAAAAGATTCCAGCGAAAAGGCCAGACACCTTATGCAGCAAGGGAAGGAGCGATGATTGGGGAGTTAAATACATAAACCGGCGGAGAGGTTACGAACGGGCAATAATAGCACGAAATCAGACCTCAAGCACCCACTTTACGTCACACTTCTTAATGAGTTTTCAAAAAATGTGCGATTTCTCCAGCCAGTTTTTCAGTAATTCCGGGAATCTCAGCTATTTTCTTGGAATCTGTCTTTCTAAGACGGGCCACCGATCCAAATTTTGCCAACAATTTCTCCTTTCGCGAACGACTGATTCCAGGGCAATCATCGAGAATAGATTCCTCGACACGGCGTTTCATCAGCAGCTGATGATAGCCGTTGGCGAACCGGTGTGCCTCGTCCCGAATCCGCTGCAAAAGTTTGAGCGCCCCGGTGGAATGAGGAATCAAAAGGGGTTCGGATATGCCGGGACGAAAAACCTCCTCGCGCTGCTTGGCGAGACCGATTACCGGTAGATCATGCAAGCCAAGTCGCTGCAATTCCTCCATCGCCTTACTGAGCTGGCCCTTTCCCCCATCGACAATGACCAAATCGGGAAGCCGAACGAAAGTCTGCTTCTTGTTCCCCGGCTTTGATTTCTTCACCTGATCCGCCTCGATCCTACGCATCGCGTCGAGCGGATTTTCCTGACTCGCATCGGCGACCTCATCCCCGACGTGCTCACGGGCCTCCAACAAAATTCTTGAGTAGCGTCTCCGAATCACTTCCGCCATCGAGGCGAAATCGTCCTGCCCTTTCACCGTATTGATCCGGTATCGCCGGTAATTGCTGTTGTCGGAAACTCCATCCCGAAAACGAACCATCGACGCCACAATGTGATTGTCGGAAATATTCGAAATATCGAAGCACTCCATCACCGTCGGCTCGCGATCGAGTTGAAGGTATTCCTGGAGTTCTTTGACATCGGCCTCCGGATTGATCGCCTTCCCGGGAACCCCGCGCTTCCGGAACTGGCGGGTCGGGCGCAGCGTTTTCTTCAAATTGTCGATCATGTCCCGCAACTCGGCGGCATGCTCAAAATCCAGATCGGCGGCAGCCCGCTCCATGTCTTCCTCGATGGATTTAAGCAGATCCTTGGAATGCCCTTTCAGAAACTCACAGGCGCGGTCAACGAGGGCCATGTACTCGTCGCGATTCACTTTGGCGATGCAGGGAGCACTGCAGTTTTTAATGACATCGTTGGAGCAATGCTTGTAATCGTGCTCGCCCGGGTTCATCGGACGGCAATTGCGAAGGCCGAACTCGCTGTTCATCCAGGAAATGGTGCGACGCAAAGCACCTGAATGAGCGAAGGGGCCGAAATAGCGGGCACCGTCTTCTTTTTTCAAGCGGGTCAGTTGAAAACGCGGCCACGGTTCTTCAGGATGGACTTTCACCAAAAGGAAACGCTTATCATCGCGGAACGCGACGTTGTACTTCGGGCGGTATTCCTTAATCAGCTTGCCCTCAAGAAGGAGAGCTTCAGGCTCGTTGCGGACTTCGTGAATATCAAAATCCCAGATGCTCTGAATGAGAGCTCGCGTTTTGTGTTCCGCCATCCGTTGCCGCGAGGGCGTGAAATAGGAGGCGAGACGTTTGCGAAGATCCCGAGCTTTTCCCACATAGATCACCGTCCCGAGTCGATCTTTGTGAAGATAAACTCCCGGTTTATGAGGGACTTCGCGCAGCTTTTTCTGCAGGTCCGGTTTTGCGTCGCTGGGCACGGGGAAGTATAGCGCAGGTTGCGGAGGATTGCATGATTCGGGGTGGGAAGGCTGAAATGTGTATGGACGCACGTTTCCTAGGACGGTCCTTCCAGGCCCTTTGAGGATGGCTCGGGGCGGATTCCACTCGCGGATAGGCTTCGCATGAAGACCTTGAAAGACCGTCCTACGCTGAGAGTCCGCTCCGCGGTAGAAAGAGTAAGTCACCTAGCCGCCGTCACCCACCGACAACACCAAACGAAAACCGAAAGTGTCGAACCGAGCTACCGGATGATCGAAGAGGCGATACGTGGACCGAAGATAGAGCTCCGAATAAGAGAACCACGACCCGCCGCGCACGACACGGTATGCAGTTCCATCGCTGGATCTTTCATCTTTCAGCATTGGATATTTCTCCAAAACGTCTTTTTCGTTCATCGAAGAGCGATACTGATCTTCACACCATTCCCAAACGTTGCCTCCGAGATCGAAAAATCCAAAACGATTCATGTCGTAGCCTGACACTCTCGCCGTGGTCCAGTTCCCATCATTGTGATCGTATGCGGCCGTCGATCCAGATCCCGGCAATTCATCGTTTTTCTCCGACCCGGCGTAATTCCCCGCCCCCTTCGGCGCTGGCCACTCGTTGCCCCAGGGGTACTTCCCGATCGAGCCCACTGCTGCGCTCCACTCCGTGTCGGAAGGCAAACGATAGGTAAAACCGGACTCCTTTTCCGACAGCCAATTCGCCATCTTTCTCGATTCCTCCCAACTCACGCAAACGACAGGATGATCACCGGTCTGCGAAAATCCCGGTTCTTCCCAGGACGCTTTTTCATCCTGCTTCCAGGAAAACCCACTTCCTTCTTTTTCCTCGACATTCAACACAGAAGCTCCGCCCGTCTGTACAAAGTCAGTCGCCTCGGCAAATACACGAAAATCCCGCACCCGAGTCTCTGTCCGGCACATCAGCACCCCCGGCTTCCCCGGAACGGGCACAAACTCCATCCCCAGCGAATTGACAAAGGGCTTCTCTATACTTGCACCCCGGATTCGATCCGCCGCCGCGCTTAGTTTCGGGGGCTCCGGTTTCATCGGAACTTTCGGGACTGATGCCACCGCCAGAAAAGTCTGATTCCGGAAAACCTTCCCCGATCCGTCGAATTTCAACCAGGGAACCTGACTCTTCTGAGTCACTTCCTGAACGCGATCGCTTACATCGAAAAAGGCCTCCATCAAATTCTGCCCACCGCGTGGCAAGACCTCCAACAAGGCCTCGGTAAACGGACCGTGCTCCGCCCCGTCGCTGGCGGCCCGGTTCGGCGCCGCCGCCAGGATCATGAGGGTGTCGGCGGGGATCCGTTTGTCCTCATAGATATTGAGGCCACCACCGCTGCGACTCCCGAGATTCCGACCGGAGGGACGCTCGCGACAACAATCCATCAGCACAACCTTCGCCCCGTTGGTCGCGCCCGCGAGATCGGCGCTGAGTGTCATCAGGTTGATTCCCGTGGCCCGCAAAGCCGCCTCGGACTCGACCGCCCGTTTCACATCCGCATCCACCGGGATAATGAAATTTTCTTTGCCGTCAAGACTCTCCATCCCGTGGCCTGCATAATAAATGAGCACGATTTCAGCGCCGGCCGCGGATTTCTTAAAAGCCTCGAACTCCTCGAAGAAGCTGATTCGATCGGTGTTCTTTGCGAAGATGACATCGTCAGCCGCAAAGTTCAGTTTGGTGGTCAGCATTTCGTTCACTGCTGTGGCATCCCTCACCGCATTTTCCAAAGGGACGGTCGGATAGGCATCGTTCCCGATCACAAAAGCAACCCGGTCGGCAGAGAGTGCCGACATTGAGTTACTCAAAATAAGAGTGAAAGCTACAGAAAGGGAGAAGATCGTTCTCATAGAAATATAATTTCAGACTAGAAAAACACAGTGGTTTTTACCAGTGGAATCGTTTGAACCAACAGTTTGATTGGAATAGTCGCAACAACTTGTCCCGGGGCGTAAGTCGTGAGATTGCCCGGGCCGCCCCCGCTATCAAGTCCCCCCTGACTCACATCTCTGAAAAGTAACAAATCGTGAATTCCCAGACGATTCCATCTTTGTAAGGAGCCCCTGCTGCCAAACAACATCCCGCCAGAAAAAATACACCGGCCCGGATGAGGATATTCTTCGATAGCTTCTCCTTCCTCAAACCCCGTGCCCCCCAATAAAAGTTCCCTATTCCTGAGTTCCTGAGTTCCTGAGTTCCTGAGTTCCTGAGTTCCTGAGTTCCTGAGTTCCTGA
>CAJXQE010000132.1 GCA_913058215.1 uncultured Verrucomicrobiales bacterium | reverse complement strand
CTATCCTCTTCGTCGGCAGCGTCAGATGTGTATAAGAGACAGGATGGCGACAACGGGCAAAGTCCGTTCGTCCGCAAGATCAAGAAGGGCAGCGCTATCGGCCAGAGAGAGCGCCGAAAATCTAGCCTCTTTGATTTTCTTAGGTCTAACCTTTGAGGCGGTGTTATCGGCAACGTAACCGCGCCGGACAGCAGCGCTGAAAGCCGTGACGACTTTATTGCGGTAGGAGTTGCTTGAGGTCGCCAAGAGATCTAGCCCGTCGAGCCAATCGCGGATTTCGTCTTGCGTGATGGTAGCGACGGAGCGCTTGCCGAATGTCTTGGAAAACTTGCCAAGTTTGGTCTTGAGGTCGGACACGTGGCGATCAGAGCATTCCGAACTGCGGGCTTCATCGATGGTTTCCGCAACGAGTTGAGCAACGGTGGAGGATTTTTGCGAGCGCTCGAAATAGTCGATGGCATGATCGAGAGCGGCACTCAAATCAAGGCCCAACGCTGCGAGCTCTTCGCGGGTATCAATGACAGCGCTACGCTCTGCAACAGTGAGGCGGTGCGAAGTACCACTTTCCTGAGCTTCTTCTTCGCGGTCGTCTCGCCACTCTTCGGCTTTCGCCTTCGTCTTGAAATACTTTTGCCTTCGCTTGCCGCCTTCTATAAACGTCGCCCGCCACTTGTAGCCGTCTGGGTGACTGGCCAGGGGGCGAATGCTGACACTGTTCCTGAGCCTTTCGCCTATTTGCGGAGATTTCGCCTTTTCCATGACCAAAACTACGCCAGCTATGGCAGGAAATCACGGTGAAATCGTTAGATAACCGTTAGCGCAATTTAACCTCGCTCGCCAGACATGGCATAACCCGTTAATAGTAATGGTGCTCGGTGCTGGATTTGAACCAGCGACCCCCTGCGTGTGAAGCAGGTGCTCTACCCCTGAGCTAACCGAGCACTTTCTTGAAGGGCCGGACGATACGTTCTCTTTGTCCCCTTTTCAAACACTTCCTATCCGTGGAAACCTTCATTACTTTCAAATTACATAAATCCTAGAATTTATGGTTTTTGTGATTGATTTTCACTGTATAAACGAGCATCTTATGTCAAATGCCCTCCCTGAAACCTTCCCTTGGATTGATCCTGCTCGCGATCAGTCTGGCGCTGGCCCTTATTGGTGCCGCC
Source organism: uncultured Verrucomicrobiales bacterium (assembly GCA_913058215.1). GTDB lineage: Bacteria > Verrucomicrobiota > Verrucomicrobiia > Verrucomicrobiales > DEV007 > Arctic95D-9. Next base: position 16,869 of record CAJXQE010000132.1, on the reverse strand, counting down.
GTCGGTCTTGGGATGACTTATGTCCAGGAGGTAATCGTTCTCCGTTCCCAAATTGAAGAGGACTTCCTCATCAAGGCTTCGAGGATTGCGGACAGAATCGATGACAGATCGATTATCTTAGCTGGAACGAATCCGGAGACGGCAAGAAGAGAACTGATCTCCGAACTGCCCGACTTTACGATTCCGGGAAAACCGGACTCGAAGGTTCGAATTGAACTGGTTCGTTTTCCGGAAAACGGAGCAGCGGTGCCCCTCAGTTCGATTATTACCGATGGCTTTGACGAGTTACAATCCAGAAAGAGTTCGTCGCGGGACGCCCTTCTGGCCTCAGTAAATCTCAATAAAAAGGCAGCGCTCCTTGGATTTAACAGCGAGATCGCAAAAGCTTTCGAATTCAGAAAGTGGATGGAGCTGTTTATGGGGCGTGGAAAGCCAAGCTCCCTCGTGATAGCCGCTCCCGCTTCCACTTCAAATGGCGACTCCTATCTGGTAGCTGTCGATACAGTTCTCGATCCCTCTGTCTTTGCGGGAACCTCTGTACTTGAGCAGCGCCACTTGATGTCCCTCGCCGGTTTGATCCCTCTCTTCTTCTGCCTGATTCTATTCGGCAACTGGATCTCCCGTCAGTTGACAGGTTTGGCAGAAGGAATCAAAACAGTGACAAAAGGGCGTTACGACTATCGCTTTCCCGAAAAAGGTACACCTGAAATCAAGCGGGTTCATTCAAGTTTTAATGTGATGGCCGAGAGCCTTCAGGCTACAACGGAAGAGTTCAAGGAATCGATCAATAAAATCCAGGTGGCGCAGAAGCAGGCGGAGGTCGCAAAAGAGGCAAAATCGGACTTCCTGGCAAACATGAGCCATGAGATTCGAACCCCGATGAATGGCATCATCGGAACTACCAGCTTGCTTCTCGAAACCGGCCTTTCAGAGGAGCAGCGCGAACTCGCTCAGATCATGAAGAGCAGCGGTGACTCGCTCGTACACTTGATCAATGATGTTCTCGATTTTTCCAAATTGGAATCAGAGAAAATGGACATGGAAAATGCTCCGATCGACTTTACCGAGTTGATCGAAGAAACCATCGAAATGTTCAGCTACTACGCAGCTGAAAACCGGCTGGAATTCATGTATTTCATTGAGAAGAAGGTACCCGGATTTATTTTTGGTGACCGGGAACGATTGAAACAAGTCCTGGTAAACCTCCTTGGAAACGCCATGAAATTCACTGAAAAAGGTGAAGTCGTTCTCATGGTTCGCATGGTTTCGAGAACGCGCGAAACGGGCGAGCAGCCGGTAATCTCGATTTCCGTGAAGGATACCGGGATCGGTATTGCTCCTGAGCACCACGAACGAATCTTCGAAGCATTTACGCAGGCAGATGCCTCAACAACCAGACAGTTCGGCGGCACTGGCCTCGGTCTCGCAATCAGTCAAAAACTCTGTCATCTAATGGCGGCGGACATCACCGTTGACAGTGCGCTTGGAAAAGGAGCAAACTTCACGTTTAATCTCCCCTTCCGCGAAGTTCCTCAACAGGGTTCCATCAAGCCCCAGCATCGGCCTGATCTTCAGGAGCCCGTCCACGGGAAAAGCTGCATCATTATTTGCCGGAACAGCACCCTGTCTTCTCTGATCGATGTTTACTGCCGGAGTTGGAAGATGGAACCTTTCATCGCTCCTGAGTTCAGCAGGGAGCTTGTCGAACAGACTCTGTCTTATCAGCCAGACACGGTCGTATTTGAAGCAATGGCTCCCGGTGACGGCCAGATGGCACAACTATTCATTGATGCTCTTTCTCAAAAGGGAATTCCAACTCTGATCCTCAACTCCGTAGGCGGTCAGCGAGTAAAGGTAAACTCGACCACCAACCCAATCATAAAATCGGTCTACAAACCGGTCTCCGAATTAAAACTCCTCAGCAGGCTTTCGGAAATTTGTCAGCACAAAACGGGAAGCGCTCTTATCAAAACCGATGAAAAGCATCTCGAAACGGGGTCAGACGGAAAGCCCGAAAGCTTTGCCCGCCACTACCCGGCCAATATTCTCATCGTCGAGGATGTGATTATGAACCGGAAAATTGCGTCGCTGGTTCTTGCGAAGATGGGATACACTTCCATCGAGTTTGCAGACAATGGAGCGAAGGGCGTCGAACGCGTTGCCAGAGGAGGCATCGACCTGATCTTTATGGATCTCCAGATGCCTATAATGGGTGGGCTGGACGCCACAAAAGAGATCCGGAAAAACTTCAGCCTGGAACGCCAGCCGATCATCATCGCAATGACCGGCCACGCCCTTGCCGGAGTGCGCGAGGAATGCCTGACAAACGGCATGCATGGATTTATCACCAAACCGATCAGCTTTGACCGGGTTCAGGCAGTTATCAGGGAATCAGTCAAAGCCGACGAAGAAATGGCGGTCGTCTAAAGCTGGCTGAGGAATGGCAGACTCTTTCTTCTGTCTAAATTCCCGAAGGATAGCGCCTTCGAGTTTGGTGACTCAATTCCCTTATCCCTTGGGAACGAGTCTTCATAAGATTTCAAACCCGTTTTGAGGATGGATTGCCGGTCACTACCTTTGTTCGCAACACAAAATGCTCAGATCGAGCAGAGCAGAATCAATTGGCAACCGGACCTGTTTTCTCCAGGTTCAATGCCCATTCCAGAATATTCTGACTGTCTTTGGAAACGTAAGAGCGACTGCTCTTGATCATAACCGAGATCCGATGCTCCCCATTGTGACTCGCACTGGAAACAAGGCAGTTGCCTGCCGCATAGGTGAAACCTGTCTTCATTCCATTACAATGCTCATATGCACTCAGGACTTTGTTGGTGTTGTAGAGCATTCTTTCGCTTCCATCGTTAAAAATGAAGGGATAGGTTCTCAATTTGATAATTTCCCGAATATCGGGAATTTGGTAGGCCTCGAACGCCGCGATCGCAATATCCCGGGCAGTGGAATGTTGCCCCTTTGCCGGCAAACCATGCGGATTAACGAAGTTTGAATCCTTCATTCCGATGAATTTTGCGTAGTCATTCATCTTTTTGGCAAAAGCTTCAATACTCCCTGCGTTATCGATCGCCAAAGTGGCGGCAATATCATTTCCGCTGCGAACCAATAGCGAAGTCAGCAATTGCCTTCGAGTGTATTTCTCTCCCGGCTTCACCCCGATCAAGGTTGGTTCAATATTTTTCACCTCTTCCGGTACGATTGCATAATTATCTAAATTTCCAGCATTGCAGACGATCAGAGCAGTCACCAACTTCTGGGTACTGGCCACCGGGGTATGCGTCTCTGCATTTTTTTTGTAGTAAAACTGCATCGTCTCCCCGTCCAGAACAGCAGCATAGGTGCCGTATACGCTCGGAGCTGTAGGACCGTTCCAGGACTGAGGCGGTGGAAGTTTTTCACGTCGACGAACCACATCCTCCCGCAGTTGCATCAGCTCCTCAATGTCGCTGAGACTACGTTCGCGTGCTTCGGCTTCCTGCTCACGCCTACCCAGAGCGCCTTCCCGAGCAGACAAAATATCTTCCCGCTCCTTGAGCGCCCTCATTCTCCGTGAAAGCTGATCTGCGAGACGCTCCAGCATTTCTTCCCGCAACTCCTCCGGAGTCTTCTTTTTCTCCGGCTCGGGCTCGGGCTCCAGTGTTGCTTCTTCGGTTTCCGAATCAGCTTCGCCGCCATCAGCTGCATCTGCTTCAGCAGGATCAACCGCCGTAACCGGAACACCCGCCTGAGCGGTTGTTTCCGCCGGAGGCGCGTCAGTTTCTTCGGTCTCAGCCTCCTGCGCAAGCACGGGGAAAACCGCGAAGAGTGAGAACGCAAAAGCTGATAGAAGAAATTTATAGGAAAAAATCATCACGTAGGAAGAAGATACGGAAATTGGAAAGATCTCAACTCCAATAAGTCCTGAAATTACAGCAAAATCTATAGAGAAAATCAAGGAGTCATTTTTTCGGACCGAAGGGACTCGAAAATTTTTCTCCACTCTTTCCGCTTTTTCTCTTTCGTCGACGCCAGTATCTGGCAAGTTTGCCGACCCCTCACCAATTGAATTTGCGACATCCCATGAAGATCATTGCCATAGCCAACCAAAAAGGCGGAGTGGGAAAGACCACCACCTCAATCAACCTCGGCGCATGCCTTGCTGAACGCGGAGTTAAGGTCACCGTCCTTGATCTCGATCCACAGGCAAACTCCACCAGCGCACTCGGAATGGTCCCCGGAGAGCAGCCGAGTATTTACCAGCACCTCATAGGAGGAGGAGACGTCGGAGAACTTGTCGTCCAGTCCGCCTACGAAAACCTGTCCATCATCCCGTGTGATATGGATCTGGCGGGTTGTGAAATTGAGATGGCGCGGGAGGACGATCACCTCGTCCGACTTAAAAATCTTCTCGCCCCTTTCAAAGAAACCTGCGAAGCAGACTACCTGTTTATGGACTGCCCACCTTCGCTCGGCGTTCTCATGACTTCCGCCCTTGCCGCAGCCGATGAACTGATCGTGCCTCTCCAATGCGAATATTTCGGCCTGGAAGGTCTTTCAAAAATTGTCGGAGTTCATAAGCAGATTCGCGAGTCGGGAGCCAATGACGACGTCGTACTCGAAGGCATCGTCATGACCATGGCTGACAGCCGGACCAATCTTTCCTCGCTCGTCATCAACGATGTTCGCGAATATTTTCCCGAAGTGACTTACCAGACCGTCATCCCGCGAAACATCCGTCTCGGAGAAGCCCCCAGTTACGGACAAACGATTATCGACTACGCTCCGACCTGTTCGGGAGCAATTGCCTACCGGAATCTCGCCGACGAGTTTATCAAAAGGCACTCCTGAGCCCCTGCCGGCACTCAATCCGAATTCCGGATTGAATACAGCCTCTTATCCGTCCGGATCAGCAAACGGTCGCCCGCGATTGCAGGCGACGACATGCAAAGCTCGCCGGCTTCGAGATGGTTTTGATACAAGACTTCGAAAGTATCGCCAGCCTTTAAGACGTAGCACACTCCGTCCTCATTCAGGCAGTAAATATGATTTCCGCTCGCCCACGGTGACGCGGTAACTCCCGCACTGCGTGGCAATCTTTGACGATCGTAGTGCGCCTTACCCGACTTCGCATCGTAAGCGCCGAAGATTGCCCGATCCAGAAGCACATAGAGGAAGCCATCATGAACCAGTGTCGACGGATTGTAGGGCGCGATATTATTATCATACCAGGCAATGAACTCGCTACTGGTTTGCCCTTCTTTTAAAGTGAGATCCCCTCTTCCACCGGGCTTGATCGCATACACCACCTTGATTTTGCCTGCGACATATCCTGAGCTGACAAAAAGCAGACCGTCGGCCTCGTAGGGTGTCGCAATTGTATGACTCGACATTCCTTTGATTTCCCAAAGGAGCTTCCCATCGAGATCATAACTACGAATCGCCCCCGTTCCCGGAGTTATAATCTCCGTCCGAACCGGATTCTCCCAGACAAAAGGCGTCGCCCAGTTCGATTTCTCGTCCCGCGAAATCCGAAACGTCTGCTCCCCTGTTTTTTTATCCAGGGCCAACAGATACGAATCCTCATCGTTGTCGTAGACGTAGTAGATCCGATCGCCGTGTATCGCCGGAGACGCTGAAGGTCCATAGTCCAAACGTGTCGGGCAGGCCTTCAGTTCGTGCTTCCAGATTTCACCTCCCTCAAAATCGAGGCAGAAGATTCCAACATTTCCAAAGCAGGCATAGATGAATTCCCCATCTGTTACCGGGGTTTCGGATGCGTAACTGTTCTTAATATGGATCGGAGTCTCGGGACGACCGCTGTGAACTGTCTTTTCCCAAAGCAGTTCCCCCGTCGAAAGAGAAAGGCAAAGCACTTTCCAGTCGTGCCGGGATTCTGCGATTTCATGACGGTCCCCGCCGAAATAGAGCCCTTTCTTCAATGCCTCCGTCTTCCCATGATTCACCACCGTCGTCACAAAAACGCGATCACCCCAGACAATGGGACAGGACCAGCCGCGACCGGGTAGATCGGTCTTCCACTCCACATTCTTCGTCGCAGACCACTCAAGCGGAAGGTTGTCACTCGCCACGCCACGAGAACCGGGACCTCGAAACTGAGGCCAGTTACCGCCACTACTTTCCTGCTCCTGCCCGCTGGCGAGGGGAGAAAAAACAGAACAAATCAAGAAGAAGAGGGAAAACAAAATAGAAAAAGTAAATGGGTAGGGAATCGACCTGAGCATGCCTTTTATTAGGGAAATACCCGCGCCAGTAACAGAAAAACCTCTTTCAGTTGCTGTTTGATCAATACACGGATTGAACAAACCCTATTGAATCGTTGACCAAACAGGGTTGAAACGTAGATTCCGCCGAATTTCGCGGTCTTCAAAAAATCACGAAACTCCCTGAAAAAGTGTGGGAATGCCTTATTCTTTCACTTCTCCGAAATATCTCAATCTCATAAGACATGGTAAAGTGGATTCTTAAACTCATCGTTGGTAACCGAAACCAGCGTGTGATCAAAAAAATCGATCCCGTCGTTGCGCAAATCAACGAGATCGAAAAAGAGCTCCAATCACAGCCCGACGAGGTTCTGAAGGAGAAAACGGCGGCCTGGATAGATCATCTTCACAGATACAGCCTGAACATTGAGTCGCTCAGTGAGCGTCGCCTCAAAAAACGCACCGACGAAGAGAACCGGGCCGGTCTCTCTGTCTGGGCGGATCGTTTTGATAAGCTTGCTGACGAATTTAAAGACGTAGCTGATTTCGTCGACCTAAATGCCATCAGCTCGATGGACAACGACGCACTTGCCGAAAAGACGGTTGCCTGCCAGGTCCTTTTCAACAGCATCAAAGAAGACTTCCCTGAAAAACGGAAAGCCTATCTCGAAGAAATTCTTCCTGAAGCCTATGCCGTGGTGAAAAATACAGCACGCCGCCTCTGCGGTCAGGAATGGATTGTCTGTGATCATCCCGTGAAATGGGAAATGGTACACTTCGATGTCCAGCTCGTTGGCGGCATCGGACTCCACCGCGGAATGATCGCGGAAATGGCGACCGGTGAGGGTAAAACCCTTGTTGCGACCCTCCCTGTATTCCTCAACGCACTTACCGGCCTCGGTGTCCATGTGGTTACGGTCAACGATTACCTCGCCCGTCGGGACTCCGAATGGATGGGACATCTCTTTGAATGGCTCGGCCTCAGTATCGGGGTGATTCAGAACGACCAGCGCGGCGACATTCGTAAAGAGCAATATCAAAAGGACATTACCTACGGAACCGCCAGCGAATTTGGTTTCGACTACCTGCGTGACAATGGAATGGCCGACCGCAAGGAAGCACAGGTCCAGCGCCATCACTACTTTGCCCTGATCGATGAGGTTGACTCCGTTCTGATCGATGAAGCGAGAACTCCGCTGATCATTTCCGGCCCGGTTGCTAAACGCGAAGAGGATCAGAATTACGAGCTCTACAAATCTCAAATTCTAAAGCTTTATCGCAAGCAGACTCAACATTGTAACGATCTCGCCCAGGAAGCGAAAAAGGCTCACGAAGAAGGTGATGAAGCAGAAGCAGGCCGACTCTTTTACAAAGTGAAACTCGGGATGCCCCGGAACCGCGCACTCCTTCGCGCCATGGAGAGTCCGGAAGTTCGACGTTTGATTGAGAAAGCCGAGCTCGAATTCTATCGTGATCCGCAGAAAACCGCTCTCTTTGCACTCAAAGAGGAACTCTTTTTCACTCTCGATCAAAAACAACACGAAGCCGAGCTCACTGAGCAGGGCCGCGAATTTCTCAATCCCGGTGAACCCGATTCTTTCGTCATTCCCGACCTGTCGGAAGCCTTTTCCGAAATCGACGGCAACTCCAGTCTGACGGATCCGGCCAAAGCTAAAGCAAAAACCGACCTGCAGCAGGAAATGGCGGCCCAGGCAGAGAAAATGCACACCATTTCTCAGTTGCTGAAAGCTTTCACTCTTTACGAAAAAGACGTTCACTACGTGGTCGAAGACAATCGCGTGATGATCGTCGACGAGAACACCGGTCGGAAAATGTCAGGTCGCCGCTGGTCAGATGGGCTTCACCAGGCGGTCGAAGCGAAAGAAGGCGTCACCATTGAAGGGGAAACGCAGACCTACGCAACGATCACAATTCAGAACTACTTCCGCCTCTACGAAAAGCTGGGCGGAATGACCGGAACTGCCGAAACCGAAGCCGCAGAATTTCACGACATTTACAAACTCGAAGTCCTCATCGTTCCGACCAACCAGCCTGTCGCACGGAAAGACCTCAACGACAAAATCTTCAAAACTCAGCGCGAGAAGTTCAAAGCGGTCATCGACACCGTCAAAGAACGCCACATCGATGGTCAGCCTGTCCTTCTCGGAACAGCCAGCGTCGAATCCTCTGAGGTCCTCGCTCGAATGCTGAAGCGTGAGAAAATTCCGCACGCAGTTCTCAATGCGAAATACCACCTTCAGGAAGCGGAGATCGTTTCGCGGGCCGGACAACAGGGTTCCGTCACTGTCGCCACCAACATGGCTGGTCGGGGAACGGATATTAAACTTGGAGAAGGCGTTTCCGACAAAGGCGGTCTCTTTGTTATCGCTACCGAACGACACCGCAGTCGCCGGGTTGACCGCCAGTTGCGCGGACGTTGCTCCCGTCAGGGCGATCCCGGGATGTCTGTCTTTTACGTGAGTTTTGAAGACGAACTCATGATGCAATTCGGTGCCGCCGAGCGCATGACGAAAATGATGGAGCGTTTCGGCCTCGAAGAAGGTCAGGAACTCGAGCATCCATGGCTTAACAAATCAGTCGAGAACGCGCAGAAGAAAGTCGAGCAGCGTGACTACCTTTCCCGGAAACACATTCTCGAATACGATGATGTGATGAACAATCAGCGGTCGGTTGTCTACGGCTACCGTAACGAAGTTCTCGAAACGGAAGACCCGCACGCTCTCATTATCGACATCATCGAGGAAGCAGTTCCCAGCGCACTTCTTGAGTTCATCGATCCTGACAGCGACGCACTGGACACCGAAATGACCCTGCAGTGGGTCAACACCAGCTTTCCGCTTGGCCTGAAAGAAGAGGACGCCGCCTTTGATACCCGAAAAACGGACGACAACATTCAGTTCGTCATCGACCAGGTCAAAGCCGCCTACAATGTGAAAGCCGCTCACGAAGACCCGGATCGTGGGGAAGACCTCGAGCGATTTGTGATCATGCACAGCATCGATCAACTGTGGCAGGAGCACCTTTTCGAAATGGACAGCCTTCGCGACTCGATCGGCAATTACCGTCATGCGCAAAAGGATCCTCTCGTGGAATACAAGCACGCTGCTTACCAAATGTTTGTCGGCTTGATGGACCGGATCAAATCCGAAGTGCTCGGCCATATTTTCCGAACCACCACATCCCGCCCTGAAGACTACAACAAAGTGTTAAAAGGCCTTCAAACGAGTCGTCCCGATATTCTCGGTCAATTTGCCGAGGGTAGCAGTCGGGCATCCGCTTCCGAACAGGGCGTGTCGCCGGAGGGCAGTGGTCCTGATGGTCCGAAGATTCAAATTCCGAAAACAGTTCGGCGCGAAATGCCAAAAGTCGGCCGCAATGATCCCTGCCCTTGTGGCAGCGGGAAGAAATTCAAATCCTGTTGCGGATAAAACGCCTGAAATCCTCTCTCTTCTTTTCAGGTGAAAACCTCCCCGTTCCATCGTAACAATGGAACATGACAACTATCATCATCCTTTGCGCAATCGGGATTCTTGCCATCCTCGCAGAGTTGGTTTTGCCTGGTGGCATTCTTGGAGTTGTGGGAGCCGTTTGCCTGATCGTCGCAGTCGGATTGATCTTTACAAGCTACGGCTCCACTGCCGGTTTGATATCTCTGGTCGTGCTTCTGATTCTCGGAATCGTGACCCTGAATTTCTGGATGAAATTCTTCCATCGCCTTCCCCTCACCAAAGACCTTTTATTGAAAGGGCATGTGGGAACCGGGGATGATCGAGAAGAAAGGCGCGAGCTCGCCGGTCGAAATGGCGTCGCGCTGACAGACCTCATGCCATCCGGACACGCCAGTATTGACGGGGAGAAATACGACGTCGTCACCGAAGGAGGCTCCATTCGCAAAGACACTCCGGTCCAAGTCGTTAAATCCGACGGGCAAAGCGTCGTGGTGAGACAGGTATCAGCTGAATCCTGATTCTGCTCTACGATGGCTTGATGTGTTTAAAACTTTCTGAGAAAGATCTACCGATGAACTCCTATCATTGAGTGGAAAACTGCAACATTCGTCAATTCAAGATCAAGCGCCGCCGCTAATTGCCCTTCACGTCTTTTTGAGCTTCAGCCTTTAGCGTCGTCAATTTCTCGTCACCGGGCTTTTGCTCTAAGCCTTTTTCCAGCAGCGCCAACGCTTCAACAGGGCGACCATTACTCAGATACGCTTCGGCTGTCTTTCGGAGAATCCAGACTTTTCCCGGGCTCGATTCAATCTCAAATTCCATCATTCGAAGCCCGTCGTCGGTTCGCCCGTCTTTAATCAATTGCTCCGCCAGCGTCATATTGGTCCCTCCCCAGGCTGCTTTTTTACCCTTGTCCTCGAACCACTCAATGGCCGCCTCAACGCCGTCGCGTTTAATCTTGTCATACATTTTCTGATTCTGAGTAAGGCCCGCCTTTGCAGGCATCCTGTAGGGTTGATCACTTACAATGTGGATCAATTCATTGCTCAAGTTGACGACGGTATTCCATACTTCAGAGCCTCCGAACCCATCGCCTTGATTACAGAGAACGATGATAAAGGCGTCATCCTCCACCAGGCGGTGTTCCATAGCCCTGAATCCATTTATCGCCCCTCCGTGATTGACCACCCTGGTTCGGTGCTTCGTCACGGGATGGGTTCGAGTATAAATCTGCCAACCATACCCATATCGGCTTTGTGCCCGCCCGCCTGCCGCTTTCACTTCGGGCACCTCCCGATTCGGAGTAAACATGAGATCCCGGTATTTCTGATCGAGCAACTCATCCGTATAGAGCGCCCGGTCCCAGAGAAACATATCTTCGACAGTTGAATAGATTGATCCGGCCGCGCCCGGGGAGGAATCCATGTCCATGTAATCTGCCCTGGAATACTCAAAAGGACCGCGAGTGTATCCGCTGGCTCTTTTCTCAAGCACATACCGGTTCCGGTCATACCCGCTGTTTGTCATCCCCAGAGGCTCGAAGATGCGTTCCTGAATGTTTTGCTCAAACGTTCTTCGCGTCACTTTTTCGATAATGCGTCCGAGAATGGAATAACCGGCGTTGCAATAGGAGTAAATAGTTCCGGGCTCATTCGACAGATCGCCACTGCAATGCAGCTTGATGAATTCATCCTTATCAAATGACAAACGGGAAGTGGTGCCCCGGTAGTCAAAGGTGGCGGTAAAATCTTTGATGCCTGATTGATGAGCCATCAGGTGATGAATCGTGATCCTCTCTCCTGAATCCTTGCGGTAGTAAGGCAAGTGGTCCGTGATCTTGTCGTCCAGATTGATCTCCCCCTCTTGAACCAACTGCATCACAAGCATGGTGCAAAACTGTTTACTGACTGAGGCAAGCCGGAACTTGGTATCCGTCGTGTTGGGAATATTCCACTCACGATTGGCCAGCCCAAAGCCCTCTTTGTAAATGATCTCCCCCTTCTCAGCGACCAGAATGGCCCCGGAGAAACGACCGGTATCTGCCGTAGCCTGACTCAACCGCTTCAGAGCAGACACCTTGTCAGAACCTACTTCCTGATATCCTTTCGGGAGCGATACCCCCTCCCCCGTGACGTATCCGCCTAGTACACACCATCCGGCCAGAATCCATCCCAGTAGTGTCCATCGTCGTAAAGCCATCATTCCCTATACCGTTACGCCACAGGCAGGCCTATCGTCTACTTTTTCGTAACCTGACATCCGACCGATACTCGTAGTGTCTTCAATTCAAAGGAATCCAATTCAAGATCCAAAAATTTCGATTCATAATCACTCGTTCGCAAGCTAAGCTCTACTCTTCCCGCTGAAAACTTAAATCAAACCCAATCCTGTTGCATCTCTACGTCCACATCCCCTTCTGCCATCACATCTGCCCCTACTGTGCTTTTTACAAACACAAACCGGGCAAGCTGGCCAACGAAGCGTTTGTCGACGCAATTCTTTCGGAAGCGAAAACCCGGGCGGATCTATCCGACACAGGACTGAAGACCATCTATTTCGGCGGCGGCACTCCCAGTCTTCTAAGCGGAAAATGGATCACCAAACTTTGTGAGGGCTTGCGTCAATACTTCGACCTCTCCGGATTGGAGGAATGGACGATCGAAGCCAATCCGGCCACCTTTGATCTAAAAAAGGCGAGGACGATGTCAGACTTGGGAATCTCCAGGGTCAGCCTTGGAACTCAATCCTTTCAAACAGACACATTGAAAACCCTTGGCCGGGATCATTCACCGGACGATGCAGTCAGAGCTTACGAAACGCTGCGCGAAGCAGGCTTTCAAAATATCAGCATCGATCTGATGTTTTCCATTCCCGGCCAGAATGCTTCCAGTTGGCAGGCAGATCTCGAAACGGCAGTGAGCTTGAAGCCTGATCATTTTTCTGCCTACAACCTCACCTACGAAGAAGATACAGAATTCCTGACACGACATCAAACAGGAGAGCTGGATGCGAACGAAGACCGCGATGCGACCCTGTTCTATCAGGCTGTAGACTACCTTGAGGACCACGGATATCGACACTACGAAATCTCCAACTACGCTCGTGAAGGCTTCGAGTCGCGTCACAATCAGGGCTACTGGAACGGATCCGATTACCTTGGCCTCGGTCCCGGAGCCGTATCTACAATTTCCGGAGAACGCTGGAAAACACTTCCTGACACTGCCCGATACGTAACAAGGGTTCAAGAGGGACAGGATATCCGAACCGATCGAGAAACGCTTACGGAGGAGGATCGCCGACTTGAGGCTATCGCCCTCCAACTTCGCACAGCGCGCGGAGTACCCGCGAATCTCATTTCCTCACCCAATCCTGTTGAATCGCTGACCCAACAGGGGCTGATCGTCCAAAAGGAAGGCCGAATTCTCCTGACCAGAGAAGGCAAAGCACTTGCCGACCCCATCGCGGGAATGCTAGTGTAGCCCGACTTATCTATCTCCAATTATGTCCGACTTAAAGAATCACCCATTTCGAATCCAGCCAGGCCAGGCCGTGGATCTTTCAGCATTGCCAACGCGCCACGAAGACATTTACCCCATGGGGAAAAGCGATGGAAAAAGATTACTGACAGGAGATTACTACGACGAAATTGATGAACTTCAGACTCGCTTTTACGCTGAGGGGAAACACCGACTGCTTGTTGTTTTTCAGGCAATGGATACCGGCGGCAAAGACGGCACAATTCGCTCTGTTTTTGAGAAAATGGATCCTCAGGGAATTCGCGTCAAATCTTTCAAACGACCAAGCTCAGAAGAACTGGCTCACGACTATCTGTGGCGCGTCCACAAGCAAGTTCCCCGCAACGGTGGAGTCGTAATTTTCAACAGGAGTCACTACGAAGACATCCTCGCTGTTCGAGTTCGTGAAATTTATCCCGAAGCCGTTTGGTCAAAACGCTACGAACACATCGTTAATTTTGAACAAATGTTAGCCGACGAAGGGACCACCATTGTGAAGATCTTTTTAAACATTTCAAAAACGGAGCAAAAGGAAAGGCTTCAGGCCCGTCTCGACGAACCGGCCAAGAACTGGAAGTTTAATCCAGGCGATCTTGAAGACCGCGCCCTCTGGCCCAAATTCATGAACGCCTATGAAGATGTTCTCGGCAATACCAGCACCGATGTAGCCCCCTGGTATGTCATTCCGGCAGATCGGAAGTGGTATCGGAACCTGGTGGTGACGAAGATCATTATCGATACCCTGAAGAGTCTCGACATGAAATATCCGCCAGTAGATTTTGATCCGTCCAGCATCGTGATCGAAAGCTAATTGCCTGCTGCATGAAAAATCTATTTATTCTCCTGATTACGTTCAGTTCCCTCATCGGATACGCTGACGACGAGCAACCGAACATTCTCTTCGCGATCAGCGACGATCAATCCTGGCCACATGCCGGAGCTTACGGAACCGACTGGGTCAAGACACCAGGCTTCGACCGGGTTGCCGCGGAAGGCTTGCTTTTCAATCAGGCCTACACACCAAATGCAAAGTGCGCACCATCGCGGGCCTGCATTCTCACGGGACGAAATTCCTGGCAACTGGAGGAAGCCGCCAACCATATGCCCTTTTTCCCTGCGAAATTCACAACCTATGCCGAAGCCCTGGAACGGAAGGCAAACTACTTTGTGGGATCGACCGGAAAAGGATGGGCACCGGGACAGGCTCTCGACGCCAAAGGAGAAAAACGCAGCATGGTGGGAAAACCATACAACAAGCACAAATCCAAACCGCCTGCGGCAAAAATCTCAAGCAATGACTACGCCTCAAATTTCGCGGACTTTCTTGCAGAGGCTGGAGAATCCGAAAAGCCCTGGGCCTTCTGGTATGGATCAACAGAACCCCACCGCGCCTACGAGTATGAAGCGGGAGTCAAAAAGGGCGGGAAGAGCCTGACGGATATCGACAAAGTTCCGGCCTTCTGGCCCGATAATGAAATCGTCCGAAACGACATGCTCGACTATGCCTTTGAGATCGAACATTTTGATAATCATCTCGTCCGCATGCTCGACATGCTGGAGAAAAACGGACAGTTGGAAAATACCCTCATCGTTGTCACCTCCGACAACGGGATGCCATTTCCGCGGGTCAAAGGGAACGAATACATCTATTCCAATCACCTTCCGCTTGCCATCATGTGGCCGAAAGGAATCACGAAGCCCGGTCGGAAAATTGATGACTTTGTTAGCTTTATCGATCTGGTCCCGACATACCTCGAGGTCGCCAAACTTGCTCCTGAGAATTCGTCCATGGCGGCCTTAAGCGGCAAGAGTTTGCTCCCCATTTTTCAGTCAGAGAAATCCGGTCAGATTATTCCGGAACGGGACCATGTTCTCATTGGGAAGGAACGGCACGATGCCGGACGGCCAGAGGATCAGGGTTATCCCGTTCGTGGAATCGTAACCAAAGACTGGCTCTATCTTCGTAATTACGAGCCGAACCGCTGGCCCGCCGGCGATCCGGTAACCGGCTATCTCAACACTGACGGCAGCCCGACCAAGACCTGGATTCTCGACTCCAGGCGTGACGGCTCCAACACAGAATATTGGGATCTGAATTTCGGCAAACTTCCTGAGGAAGAGCTTTATCATATCGCCAATGATCCTTACTGCGTCACCAATCACGCGGAGGCGAATGATCACAACAAAGTGAAGACCGAGCTGGCTGAACAAATGAAAAGCGAACTGCTCCAGCAGGAGGACCCGCGCATGGAAGGCAATGGCGAGATTTTCGACAAGTACCCCATCGCGACCGACTCGGCCAATTTTCACAAACGCTTCATGGCCGGAGAAAAAACCAAAGCAGGATGGGTCAACCCCGGGGATTTCGAGAAAGAGAATCCGGAGTGATTCAGACTGAACCCGGCACTCACGAATCTGAAAGGGCCTTTCTATCTCGGAGGCACGCTACCTTTTGGCAGCACTGCCGGTTCATGAACAAGGAAGCCCGCGATCTCGACTCTTTCACCTTTGATACATCTCGCTTTGAGAACATGCTCTCCATAGGGAAGCTGATCGGCGATTGAGACGGAAAATAGTTCAGCTTCCCCTTTCGGGATAAGAACCTCTCCGTTTGTCGCCCTCACAACCCTCCAGGAAAACGTATCTCCCACCTTGTTCGAATGAGTTCCGTCGGACTCCAATCTTCGTCTCCACAATTCCGTGGGCACGATGATTTGACCGGAGTCACTCGCAAAATCGGAACCGTTGTTCCCGTTCCCATCCAGTCCGGTGACCCCGCCAATCAATTCGTAATCACCTTCATCACTCGTCATTCGAATCTTCCATACCTGCGGAACGATCGTTGACGGATCTCCGAGCCGAATCTGATGCGGCGACCTGTCCGCAACTGAACCGCGGGCAGGTTTATGGTTCTTCGCTCCCGGCCGAATCAGAGTGGTGAAGAACGAGGGGACTTCCCCGAGCGGTTTGCCGTCGAGTTCGAAAGCAAGCTTGCCTCCATCCGAATTCGCCCTTCCAATAAAATCCACCCTGTTTCCGGTAAAGGTCAGCTGCACGAAACTCTTCCCATCCTTTGGAAGTATCACGCTGCGACTAGCATCTCCCCCGATCCCTTCTCCTCTCTGAAAATCCCCTTCGACGGCAATACCTTCTCCATCAGAATCATCCCTAAAAGTGATCAATCTCTCCGGCGGCATTGGCCCCTTCAGATTCCCCGCCTGCTCGACGATATGCCTGACAATGTTCTCGTTGATTACCAAAGCTCCGTGATCACTCTGATGAACTGCATCCCGAAGCAGCCACTCGAGAGGTTTCTCATGTTCAATGAGATAAGCTGCCCACTCGCGCCTCGAATCCACCCACTCGCACTGGTATTTTTCAGCCACCGCCCGAATCTCATCCCATACCGGGTCGTTGATCGTCTTTTGTGAAATCTCCCCGTCACGTTCCCTCAGGTGTAGGCTCGCCACGATGATATCCGCCGAGGAATGAGCACGGAAATCGACGAGTAACTTTTCGAGATCCTCCGCCTCACCTCCTGAATAGAGAATCACCAGATCGGGCTGCTGCTCCAATACATGCTGGCGCATCCATCCTCGTGTGAAATCGTAATTCACGGCAGAGCCTGTCTCTTATACACATCTGACGCTGCCGACGAAGAGGATAGTGTAG